>JBIIDF010000371.1:0-2838 GCA_044238535.1 Vicinamibacterales bacterium | reverse complement strand
CCGGCCCCTGGGCGCTGCTCCGGTATCTACCCGTCGTCAGCATTGTCCGCACACCGACGCGGTTTGCGATTGTGGCGGCCCTCGGCCTGGCGATGCTACTGGCCGGTGCGCTCGTGGCGCTCGGCGAACGCTGGCCGCATCGCCGTCGACGCATCGGATGGGCCGTGCTGGCCCTGCTGCTGTTCGAACTACTGCCTGCCCCGCGCCCACTCTATTCTGCGCAGTATCCCGACCTGCTCACCGTGATTACTGACGACCCGCGACCGGTGCGGGTGCTGAATCTGCCCTTCGGCGTGCGCGACGGGGCGCAGTCCGTCGGCAACTTCAGCGCCCGGTCGCAATTCAACCAGACCCGGCACGGCAAGCCCCTGATTGGCGGGTACCTGTCGCGCGTGTCTGAGCGGCGCATCACGCAACTGCGCGAACGGTTTCCTGTGCTCAGCGTCCTGATGCGACTGTCGGAGGGGCAACCGCTCACCGAGGACGATCGGACCATCGTGATGACGCAGGGGGCAACCTTCGTCGCTGACGCCAGCGTCGGCTACGTCCTCATCGATCGGTCGTCCATTCCAGACACCCTGTCGACACTTGCCGTCAGCGCCTTCGACTTGGAGCACGTCGCAACGGAAGGCCAGTACTCGCTCTATCGGCCGGGCCAGACGCTGCCATCGCCCGACATTCCCCGGTAAGATGGGCACCACCCTGGTGCCCCGTATGGCTCTTCGCACATCCCTCGCCCGCTCTCCCTGGTCTGTCTGGTTCGCTTTCGCCCTATCAGGTGCCGCTGCCCTTCTCTACGAGGTCGTGTGGACGCGGCTGCTGGCCCTCGACACGGGTCACGGGCTGGCCGCCGCCAGCACCGTCCTCGCCGCGTTCATGGGTGGCCTGGCCGTCGGCTCGGCTGCGGGTGGACGTCTCGGCCAGCAGATGACGCGCACCGCCGCGCTGCGTGCCTACGCGCTGCTCGAGGCAGGCATCGGGCTCTTCGCTCTGGCGATGCCCTTGCTGCTTGCGGGCGCACGCCCGGTGCTCGGTGCTCTCTATGATGACGGCCACGGCGGGCTCGCCTACGGCACCGCCCGGATGATCGCCAGCCTCGCCCTGCTGGGCCTCCCGGCTGCCGCCATGGGGGCGACATTTCCTCTGGCCTCGCGTTGGGCCGGCCACACGCCCGACACCATGGCCCGGGACGCTGCGCGGCTCTACACCGCCAACACCCTCGGTGCCACCCTCGGCGCCGTGGCCGCTGGCTTTCTGCTGCTCCCGACCCTCGGCCTCTTGGGCACCACGGCTGTGGGTGTTGCACTGAATCTGCTCGCGGCCCTCGCGGCGTGGACCGTGGCCACAGTTCCTGCCGACGATGAGACTGTTGCGACACCGGCATCGACCCGCAGCGGGGCACGCGCGCACGAGGCCTCGGGGTCGCACGCGACGGACACCGACACCATCGTCACCGCTGCCGCCGTGCTGGGCCTCACCGGCTGGGCCTCGCTGACGCTCCAGGTAGTCTGGACGCGCCTGCTGGCCTCAATGCTCGGGCCCACGACATACGCCTTCAGCGCCGTGGTCGCGCTGTTCGTCGCCGGCATCGCCCTCGGCAGTGCCGCGACCACCCGTCTGGTGACCACGCCCGCCCGCGCGCGAAGTGTCCTGGGGGTCGTGATTGGGCTGGCAGCCCTCGCCACGATCGGGTCGGCCGCCGCCGTCGACTGGGCCATCCTCAGAGTGGCCACCATCGTCGCCACGCCCGACATCACGTTTGCGCAGGTCGTGTGGCAGCAGTGGCTGCTGACGGCCATCCTGCTGCTGCCCCTCGCCGTCATGTTCGGCGCCGCATTCCCTCTCGCACTGGCGCTCGCTCCTCGCGACCGTGCCTCGATGGTGAAGAACCTCGGGTGGGTCTACGCCACCAACACCGCGGGCGCCATCATCGGCTCGCTGCTGGCGGGCTTCGTCCTCATCCCCTCCATTGGCCTGTTCAACAGTCTCCGTCTCATTGCGGCCGTCCTCGCGCTGACGGCTGTGGCGCTGGCCGTGACCCACCGCACCCGCGCCGCCAGCCGATGGACCGCCACGGCCGTCTCGATGCTGGCGCTGGTCGGCGCACTCGGGCTGCCATCGTGGGACACCTCGCTCCTCTCGAGCGGGGCCTACAAGTACGCCCCGGTGGCCCAGGGCCCGGATGTGCGGACGGCCCTGACGGCCGGCAGACTGACCTACTACCGCGAAGGTGCCGCGGGCACTGTCTCGGTCCGGTCGTTGACCGGCACCCGATCGATGGCCATCGACGGTAAGGTCGATGCGTCGAGTGCCGCAGACATGCTGACGCAGCGTCTGCTGGCCCACGTGCCGCTGCTGCTGCATCCGAATCCGAAGACGGTGGCGGTGCTCGGCCTCGGCAGCGGTGTCACGCTGGGCTCGGCCCTCACACACGGCATCGACCGCGCGGTGGTACTCGAAATTTCTCCGGAAGTGGTTGAGGCCTCACGTCAGTTCGACCCCGAGAATCACCGCGCCCTGGACGATCCCCGCACCCGCCTCATCGTCGGTGATGGCCGCACCCACCTCGTGCTGTCGCGCGAGCAGTACGACGTAATTGTGTCGGAGCCCTCGAATCCGTGGATGGCCGGCATTGCCTCGCTGTTCACCCGGGAATTCTTCGCCATCGCCCGTGCGCGCCTCACGCCCGGCGGCGTGTTCTGCCAGTGGGCACACACCTATGACATGAGCGACAGCGACCTCCGCTCGATTGTCGCCACGTTCCTGAGTGAGTTTCCCGAGGGGACCGCGTGGCTCGTCGGCGACGGCGATGTGCTCCTCATCGGCAGTACGGCACCG
>JBIIDF010000088.1:0-10281 GCA_044238535.1 Vicinamibacterales bacterium | reverse complement strand
CCCAGGCGCATGACCCGGGGCGCGATGATGTCGGTGGGCTGTCCGAAGGTCGAACCGTTGCGGACGACCTGGGACGTCACCGTATTGATGTTCAGCGTGTTGAACAGGTCTACCATCGCCTCGATCGACTGGCCCTTGGGCAGCTTGATGCGGCGCGAAATGCGGTTGTCCCAGAGATAGACCCAGGGATACCGCTCGACCTGCTGCTCGATGCGGATGTTCACCACCGCATTCAGCGCATTGCGCACCTGGATATCGCGACCATACCAGTCGCCGCTCTGCGCGGTGAGGGCCGTGCCGTACAGGATGCCCAGCGGGAGACGGTAGGTGCCGCTGGTGCGGAACGAGTAGTTCCACTCGGGCATCACCGACTGATACGGATTGCCCGTGGTGGCGCCGCCGTTGGTGGCCGTGCTGCTGCCCGGGCCGTAGAGCGCCTCGTTCGGATCGCGCGGCGCGAAATTCCTGAGATTCCGGTAGTCGGCGTTGAATGACATCAGCAGCGACCAGTTGTTGGCCTGCTGGCGGTTCAAGGTGACGCCGTAGGCCGAGTAGGCATTCCGCGCGAAGTCTCCGGCATTCACGATGCGTTCGTTAATCTGCCCGAAACCGGCGAACGTGCGGGGCACGGCAAAGATGGTGACCGTCCTGTCATCAGCCGTGCCGATGATGTTGTCGCGACCGGGGTCGACGCCGGTGTTCTGCAGCGTGAACGAGTCGTAGGGCGTCGCCACATTGAGGCGCTGGTTTGCCTGGCCGTCCTTCTTGTAGACGTAGTTGAACTGCGCCGTCCACAGCCGGCTGAGGCCGACATCGACACCGGCCGTCCATTCGTCCACATACGGCCCGCGCAGGTTCGGATCAATCGTGCGGTTCGTGCCACCACCCGACACCGAGGTGAGCTGCGCCGGATTCGGCACGTAGGGGATGGTGCCATCCCAGTTCGAGTAGATGCGCTGGAAGGACGCATTGGGGTTCACATCGCTGGCGCCAGGCGCAGGGTTGGCCGATGCGCCCGAGCTGCCGCCGACATAGCGCCCATAGCTGGCACGCAGTGCCAGACGTCCCTCACCCGTCACATCGTAAATGGCCGAGATGCGCGGCACGAGGGTCGAGTAGATGGGGTAGTTGCTCTCGCCCTTCGCCGCGACGATGCGCTTCTCCGAGTAGGGCCCGGTCCCGGGGTTGCCCTGCTCGGGCAGGAAGCTCGAGTATCGGTCGAAGCGCAGCCCCACGTTCAGCGTCAGCTTCTTGCTGACCGTGATGCGGTCGTTCACATAGAACGAGTGATAGAGCTCGCCGGAGGCGACCGTGAACGGATAGTCGTAGACGATGACCGAGTCGGGCCGCGCAAACAGGTTGGTGTCACCCTGCAGCGAGCGGTAGCGATACTGCTGCTGATTCGGAAAGCCCACCGTTTCGGTTTCCGAGTAGTTGTACCAGCCCAGGTAGCCGCTCTTGAGCTCGTGGTTGCGGCCGAACAGCTCGGCAAAGTAGGTGAACGTGCCGCCATACTGCCAGCGCCGCGGTTCGCGGTCGCTCTCGAGAAACGCCCCGTAGGTCGTGCCGGTCGTCTGGTCGACTCGGCGCACGTCGCCGGTCCATGGCACGTCGGGCCACCAGTAGCCGCCGCGCTGCAGGCTGGCGTCAAACGTCATGCGCGGGCTCAGAATCGACAGCCACTTGAACGACGGCCCGATGAGCGACCACGAGTCCTGATTCTGCGTGGCTTCCAGCGGCACAAACGCGCTGGCCCCACGATAGGGCTGCCACTTGCGTCCCACCTGTCCCATCGCCTCGAACTTGTTGTTCTGTGTCACCTGCCAGGTGAACTTGCCCGTGGGGTTCTGCAGCTTGGTGTAGAACTCCTTCTGCTGCCCATCCGACAGGGCGATAAACCCGGGAATGAAGTTCCCCGACCACGAGTCGCGATGGCTGATGTAGAACCACAGCTTGTTCTTCATGACCGGCCCGCCGATTTCGCCGTAGTAATCCTGCAGGCTGGTGAACTTGTTGGTGCCCGGCGCATAGCCGCGCTTGCGAAGTGCGTCGTCGACGTTGTTCCACTGGAAGTCACCACTCTGATAGTTGGCCGAGCCGGTCCCGTGGAACTGGTTGCCGCCGGACTTGACCACAAGGTTCATGGTCACGCCGGGGTTCATGGCGTCGGCCCCCTTGGCGGCGGTGGTGATCTGGGCATCTTCGTAGCTGCCGAAGTCGCCGTAGGTCTGGTCCCAAATCATGCCGTCGTAGCTGACGACATTGCCGCCGGCGCGGCCGAAGACGCGCGCGGCCGGACCAGAGCCGGTGCCGAAGCTTGAGCCGCCGACGTCATATGACGTGGCATACAACCCGGGCACCAGGGCCACGAGGCCCGTGAGGCTGCGGGCATACGGAATCTCGTCCAGCTTCTGCTGGTCCCAGTTGACCTTGACGTTCGCGGCTTCAAGGTCGATTGTGGGCGCCTGGCTGGTGACGGTCACGGTCTCTTCGAGAGTGGCCACCTTGAGTTGCCCGTTGATGGTCATGGTGGCGCCCGTCGGCAGCGTCACGCCCTCGACATTGAGGGTGCCGAACCCGGGCAGGGCAAAATTGACGGTGTAGGTGCCGGTTGGCAGCAGCGTGAACCGATACGTGCCCTGCTCGTCGGTGACCGCCGTGCGGGGCTGCCCGATCATCTGCGGACTGCTGATGGTGACGGTCACTCCGGGCAACGCGCCGCCGCTTTCGTCAGTCGCGCGACCGGTGATGTTGCCGTTCAGGGACTGCGCCGCCCCAGTGCCTGCCAGTGACAGCAGGACTGCGGCAAGAAGCACACACGGCCGAAATACTCTCAACCACGCCATAACGGGCCTCCTTCGCGAAACAGTCTGACGAGTCCCGGGGCAACCATCAGCCTGAGACCGGCAGGTGTGCGAGCCTACCGAATCGCCCAGATCACGTCAATCATCCACACGCAACTACAACCATAAATAAACATTATGTCTATGCCAGGGCGATCACCGCATGCGTGTTGCGGCAGGGCGTTCGAGGAGCACCACTTCCTGACCATCGACCCTCAGCGACGGCGGAGCGGGCGAGCGGGCGGTCACCGCCTGCACAAGACGCGCACCCTCGCCGGTGGTCGGGTCCAGCATGTACACATCGTTGGCGGCGTCCTTGGTGACTGGTACAAACGAGGTGCGCACGATGCGCTTGCCGTCGATCACGACCCGGACGACCAGACCATCCGTGGCCTTTTCGTAGCCGGGTTGGTCAAAATTCGAGTGGCCGATGGCGTACAGAATCGGTCGCCCCTGATAGACCTCGACGCCCTGAATCGTGTGGGTGCCGTGCCCGAACACCAGGTCGGCTCCGAGGTCGATGGCCATGTGCGCAAATGTCTGCTGGTAGGGCTCGCTGTGTTCGCGGTCCTTCACCGGTGATGTCCCCCGCGTCCCGCCGAATTGCACAGGCGTCGAGCCGTCGCGGTTGTGGTGCGACACGACCACGATGTCGACCTTCGGCCGCAGGGCCTGGATGTCGGCCTTCACCTGCGCCACGTCCTCGGGGTCGATGGTGATACCGTCCTTCGACGACAGGCGCGCGACGCCGGCCTCCGTGTCGGTGGCGATCATGTCGGCATCGCGGTACCACCGGGCCGTGTACTGCAGGAACCCGATCTTCACGCCCTTGCGCTCGACAATCGCTGGCACGTGGGCGTCGCGCCTGGTGCGGCCAGCCCCGACGTGCGCGATGCCCTGCGCATCGAGTTCGGCCAGGCTCCTGAGAATGTTGGCGCGCCCGGACGCCACGTTGTTCGCCACGCCAACGACATGCAGATTCGAGGCCTTCAGCACCGCGGCCCCGGCGGGTCCGGGGTGCGTCCACTCGGGCTTATCCGGGATGTCGATCTTCGTGCCCACGGAGGGCACGAGCAGTCCCTCGAGGTTGGCGTAGACGAGGTCGGCCGCACGCAGCGTGTCACGCATGCGGTGCAACGCGGTCGACGGGTCAGCGCGCCGCGTATGAATCTGCACGTCTCCGATGATCAGCAGCTCGACGGCCCCCCGACCATACTGCCCCTGCCACGTCCAGGCGGCGGCCAGCAGCGGCACCACCGCCAGTGTCACCAGCCCCGCCAGCACCACGGCGACCCTTCGGCCGCGACCCGGTCTCATGCGCGTCATACGTCCTCCCCAGCCTGCCGCTCCGGGCAGACGCGGGGATGATAACAGCAGTGTGGGGCGTGAGGCCCGGCGGCACCCAGGGTGGGGACGCGGGTGTGTCGCGGGGACGGAGGGACGGATGGCCCAGGGCGTGCACCCGGTCGTGATGCCCGGGCGCCTGTCCCGTGGGGGCACCGTGGGTGGTGCGCCGGGGGGCGCCCCCGGGAGGCGCGGGAGGCCTCTGCAGGTCGGGCGCGATGCCCCCCTGCTCCTCTGTCAGTGAATCTGATGCAGGAATCGGTTCCAGCGGGTACCGTCGGGGCCGCCAAACGACCAATAGACGAACAGCGCCCGGCCCTTGATGTGCCCCGCCGGCAGGAATCCCCAGTAGCGGCTATCCTGCGAGTCGTCGCGGTTGTCGCCCATCATGAAGTAGTGGCCCTCGGGGATCGTCACGGGACCATAGGCCCGGCGCACATCCCCCGGCAGCAGCAGGTCAGGCAGGCGCTGATACAGCGCATAGGGTTCGCTGAGCGGCTGGCCGTTGATGTAGACCTGCGTGCCCTTCAGTTCAAGCGTCTCGCCCGGCAGCCCCACCACCCGCTTGATGAAGTCACGCGACGGTTCCTCGGGATACTTGAAGACCAGCACGTCGCCCCGCACGACCGACCGCACCGGCATCACCATCCGCTCGAGGGACGACCCGGTCGGGCCGAACACCATCTTGTTCACCAGCAGGTGGTCGCCGATGAGCAGGTTGGGCTCCATCGACCCGCTGGGAATCTTGAACGCCTGGAAGTCGAACGTCCGCACGAACAGCGCCAGGATGCCCGCGACCACCAGCGATTCGAAGTACTCGCGCGCCGTCGATTTCTGGAATGTTGCGTCAGCCATCCTCGCCCACCTTCAGCACCGCCAGGAATGCCTCCTGCGGAATCTCCACACGGCCGACGCGCTTCATGCGCTTCTTGCCTTCCTTCTGCTTCTCGAGCAGCTTGCGCTTGCGGCTGATGTCGCCGCCGTAGCACTTGGCCAGCACGTTCTTGCGCAGCGCCTTGACGCTTTCGCGCGCGATGATGCGGCTGCCGATGGCGGCCTGGATGGCAATCTCGAACATCTGCCGCGGAATCAGCTCGCGCATCTTGGCCGCCAGCTGCCGCCCTCGGTCGTACGCCCGGTCGCGGTGCACAATCACGGACAGGGCATCGACGGCTTCGCCGTTCACCATGATGTCGAGCTTGACCAGCGGCGAGGTCCAGTAGCCCGTCACCGCATAGTCCAGCGACGCATAGCCGCGCGAAATCGTCTTCATGCGGTCGTAAAAATCGAGCACCACTTCGTTGAAGGGCAGCTCGTAGGTGATGAGCACGCGGTCTGACGCCTTGTATTCCAGCGCCTTCTGCACACCGCGCTTGTCCTGACACAGCTGCAGAATCGGCCCCACGAATTCAGAGGGCGTGAGCACGGTGGCTGTAATCACCGGCTCTTCGATTTTCGCAATCGTTCCCACGTCGGGCAGTTTGGCGGGGCTGTCGATTTCCGTCACAGCACCGTCAGTCGTGGTCACGCGGTACAACACACCCGGTGCGGTCGTGACCAGGTCCATGTTGAACTCGCGCTCGAGCCGCTCCTGGACAATCTCCATGTGGAGCAGGCCGAGGAAGCCGCAGCGGAAGCCGAAGCCCAACGCCACCGAGGTCTCGGGCTCGAAGAAAAATGCGGCGTCATTGAGCCGCAGTTTTTCGAGTGCCTCGCGCAGCTCTGAATACTGGTGACTTTCCACGGGATACAGCCCCGCGAACACCATCGGCTTCAGCGCCTTGAAGCCCGGGAATGGCGCCGCCGTCTGTCGGGCCGTCTCGGTGACCGTGTCGCCGATCTGCGCATCGAGCACACGCTTGATGCCGCACGCCACAAACCCCACTTCACCGGGCCCCAGCGAACCAATGACCACGGGTTTGGGCGTGAACACCCCCAACTGCTCGACCTCGTAGTCCTGCGCCGCGTTCATCAGGCGCACCTTCGTCCCCGTCCGAATGGTCCCCTCCAGCACGCGCACGACGACGACGACGCCCCGGTAGGCGTCGTACCACGAGTCGAAAATCAGCGCCTTGAGCGGTGCCTGCGGGTCGCCTCCGGGTGACGGCAGTCGCTTGACCACGGCCTCGAGGATGTCGTGCACCCCGATGCCCTCCTTGGCACTGGCCAGAATGGCCGTGTCGCCGTCCAGGCCCACGATTTCCTCGATCTGCCGGCGGGCCTCCTCGGGCTGCGCACTGGGCAGGTCGATCTTGTTGATGACAGGAATAATCTCGAGGCTGTGGTCAATGGCGAGATACGCGTTGGCCAGCGTCTGCGCCTCGACGCCCTGGCTGGCATCGACCAGCAGCAGGGCCCCCTCGCACGCCGAGAGCGACCGTGTCACCTCATACCCGAAATCGACGTGGCCGGGCGTGTCGATCAGGTTCAGGATGTAGGTCTGCCCATCGTCGGCGGTGTAGGTGAGCCGCACGGGATGGGCCTTGATGGTGATGCCCCGCTCGCGCTCGAGATCCATGCTGTCGAGCACCTGCGCCTCCATCTCGCGGGCCTGCAGGGCCCCCGTGTGTTCGAGGAAGCGATCGGCCAGGGTCGATTTCCCGTGGTCGATGTGCGCGATGATGGAAAAGTTCCGGATGTTGCGCTGAGTCAAGGCTCTCCCTGAAGATAGTCTTCCATTATGGCCCATGCCGCCGACATTCCCACGCCTGCCCTGGTCGTCGACCTCGACCGCTTCGAACGCAACGTCGCCACCATGGCCGCCTTTCTGCGGGCCAGGGGCAAGGCCTTCCGCCCTCACGCCAAGACGCACAAGTGCCCTGAGATCGCACGACGGCTCATCGCCGCCGGTGCGGTCGGTGCCTGTGTCGCCCGTCTGAGCGAGGCCGAGGTCTTTGCGGCGCACGGCATCCGGGGGCTGCTCATTACCACCCCCGTCATTGGCACCGGAAAAATTCAGCGTGCCGTCCAGCTGGCCATCGCGGCCCCCGACACCATCTTCATCGTCGACCACGAGGCCAACGTGCGCGACCTCGACGCCGCTGCGGCAGCGCACCCGGGGGTGGTCCTGAACGTCGCGATCGACCTCTTTTTTGGCCGCACCGGCATTCCTCCCGGGGAACCGGCCGTCACACTGGCTCGCGCCATCGCGCGCTGCCCTCGGGTGCAGTTCGTCGGCCTGCAATCGTACGACGGGCAGGCGGCGCACACCGCGCCGTTCACCGCCCGGCACGCCCGCAGCACAGGCAGCCTGATGCAGGCGGTCGAGACACGACGGATGATTGAGGCCACCGGCCTGGGGTGCCCGCTCGTCACCGGTGGCTCAACGGGCACCTACCGCATCGACAGCGCCATCGAGGGCGTCACGGAGATTCAGCCTGGTTCGTTCGTCTTCATGGACCTCGAGTACGGGCAGATTGGCGGGCACGACTCGCCCGACTATCACGACTTCGAGCAGGCCCTCCACGTCGTCGCGACGGTCATCTCGCGGCCCCCGGGGCTCGCCATTGTCGACGCCGGCTTCAAGGCCTTTTCGACGGACCGGCCGTTCCCCCCGGTGCCCGTCGGCATGCCCGATCTCACCTATGCCTGGGCCGGCGACGAGCACGGCCGCCTCGACCTCAGCCATACCACGCGTGAGGTGCGCGTCGGCGACCGCATGGCATTTGTTCCGCCGCACTGTGACCCGACCGTCAATCTCTACGACCAGATCTATGCCGTGCGAGGCGATCGCGTCGAAGGCGTGTGGCCCATTGCGGCCCGCGGCAAGAGCCAGTAGATGACGCCCGATCGCCTGCACGCCGACCTCACCGCCGCCATCACCGGCGAGGTGCGCATGGATGCGGCCTCGCGGTCGCTCTACTCGACCGATGCCAGCGTGTATCAGATCGTGCCCCGCGGGGTGGTGCTGCCGTGCTCGGTGGCCGACGTGGTGGGGCTGGTGCGCGTGGCTGCCGCACACAGCGTCCCGCTGACGGCCCGTGGCGGTGGCACGTCTCAGGCCGGCCAGGCCATCGGCGAGGGACTCGTCGTCGACATGTCGAAGCACATGAACCGTGTGCTCGCCATCGACCCTATCGCGCGCACGGCCCGCGTGCAACCGGGCGTGGTACTCGACGACCTCAACGCCGCGGTCGCCCCGCATCGGCTGCGCTTCGCCCCGGACGTGTCCTCGTCGAGCCGCGCCACGGTCGGCGGACTCATCGCCAACAATTCCTCCGGTGCACGGTCGGTGTTGTACGGCAAGACCATCGACCATGTGGTCTCGGTGACAATGGTGATGGCCGATGCGACGGTGCAGACCTTCGGTCCGCTGGATCAGGAGAGATGGCAGCGCGCGTGCGACGGCGACTCGCTCACGGCAAAGGCCTGGCGCGACATTCCTGCGCTGGCCCGCACACATGCCGCCGAAATCGACCGCCGGTTTCCCCGGGTGCTGCGGCGCGTCGGCGGCTACAACCTCGATGCGTTCGTCGACCCGGAGGCTCCCGTCGACCTGTCCCGCATCATCGTCGGGTCCGAGGGTACGCTGGGCATCGTGGTGGAAGCCATCATCCGGCTGGTGCCCCTGCCCGCCGCGAAGGCGCTGCTGACCGCCGAGTTTCCGACGCTGCTGGAGGCGCTGGCCGCCACCCCCGTGGCGCTGCAGCACGCTCCGGCCGCCATCGAGGTCATGGATGACTTCATTCTGCGGCACACGCGCGAGCAGGCATCGCTCGAGACGCTGCGCCGGCAGATTATGCAGGGCGACGGCACCAGCCTGCTCTGCCTCGAGTTCTACGGCGATGACGCCGCCGCACTGCCGCCGCGGATCGAGGCCCTCGTCGCAGCATGGGCCGCCGCGGGCATCCATCCTGCCGTGCGCCTGCTCACGGAACCCGCCGCGCAGGCGCGGGTGTGGCACTTGCGAGAGTCGGCGCTGGGCCTGTCGATGGCGATGAAGGGTGACGCCAAGGCTGTCTCGTTTGTGGAAGACTCGTCCGTCGCGCCCGAACGGCTGCGCGACTACATTGCCCGGTTCCAGGACATCATCCGGCGCCACGGCACCGAGGCCGGCATCTATGCCCACGCCTCGGTGGGCTGCCTGCATGTGCGACCGGTGATCAACCTCAAGACCGCCGAGGGGGTGCAGGCGTTTTCGTCGATCGCGCATGAGGTGGCGGACCTCGTCCTGGAATTCGGCGGAGCGCTCTCGGGTGAGCACGGCGACGGCCTGGTACGCGGGGCTTTCAACCGCACGATGTTCGGGGACACGCTCTACGAAGCATTCCGCACCGTCAAACGCACGTTTGATCCCACCGGGCTCTTCAACCCCGGTCGCATCGTCGACACGCCGCCGATCACCGCGCACCTGCGGTTCGGGGCGGGGTATGTCACGCCCGATCCACCCACCCAGTTCGACTATGCCGCGCACGGCGGCTTTGGCCGTGCCGTCGAGATGTGCAGCGGGGTGGGCCTCTGCCGAAAGACGCGGGGCGGCACGATGTGCCCGTCGTACATGGCGACCCGTGACGAGATGCACTCGACGCGTGGTCGTGCCAACGTGCTGCGGCTGGCGATGAATGGTCAGATGGCCGAGGCCGGCCTCGATGACCATGGCGTGAAGCAGGTGCTCGACCTCTGCCTCAGCTGCCGGGCGTGCAAGAGCGAATGCCCGGTCGGCGTGGATATGGGGCGCTACAAGAGTGAATTCCTGTCCGGCTACTGGGACCGGCACGGGCTCGATGCCGGTGCCGCGGCGTTTGCGCGCATCCATGAGGTGGCCCCGTGGGCCAGTGCCCTTGCGCCGCTTGTCAACGCGGTCAGTCGCAGTGCGGCCGGTCGCGCCCTGGCGGCGACCGCGGCGGGGATCGACCCGCGACGGCCCCTGCCCCGGTGGTCGCGGCGCACCCTGCGAGGGCAGCTGCCTGCCCTGCCTGGAGGTGTGGCCCCTGCCGCCGTGCTCTTCGCCGACACGTTCACGAACCACATGCATCCCGAGATTGGCCTCGACGCCGCCCACGTGCTGGGGCGCGCGGGCCTTCCGGTCACGCTGGCGCCGCATGTCTGCTGCGGCAGACCGCTGATCTCGCAGGGGCTGCTCGACGAGGCCCGC
>JBIIDF010000087.1:0-10291 GCA_044238535.1 Vicinamibacterales bacterium | reverse complement strand
AGAGTGACGCGGAAGACGAAGACGACCCCGACGCCCCGTGGGCCGTTATCGCGGCTCCGGTGCTCGACCCCACGGGCCGGTGGTCACGTCAGATCGAACGCTGGCACTTTGCTCCTGCGCATACCGTTCGACGTCTGATCGGGTCGACGCCGATGACGCCCCTGCCGCTCACCATTGAGACCACGACCGCCACAGGCGGTGCGTCGCATGAGGAGGGACAGGCCGCCCTCTACGGCGAGGCGGCACAGGGGCTCAGGCTGCCGCCGTCCGGACTTCTGGCTGGAACGACGTATGTGTGGGATGGTCGCCCGGAGGCCCTCACCTCGGCCCTCGAGACAGCGGCCGCCTTGCCGCTGGGACAGTGGGAGCCGGAGCCGATGCCCGATCCGGAACTGCGGGCCCTCGAGCGCGAGCCCTCCCCGGCAGGAATACCCGGTATGAGTGGCCTGTCCGATCGTCGATGGTTCTGGCTGGCGATACTGGTGGTGCTGGCGGCGGAGACGTGGCTGCGCGGGAGACACGGGTGAGCGCGCTGGCGCAACTGGCACCAGTGCGACAGCGGCTGCGCGTGCGCGCCCTGCTCTGGGCGATGGCCTGTGCTGCCGTGGCGGGAGCGGTCACGCGGGTCGTCTGGCTGGCGGTCGGGATCAGCGATGGAGCGGCCTGGTTCGCGACTGCTCCTGCGGTGCTCGCAGCTGTGACCGCCGCGGCCCTCGTTCTCAGAAGGGCCCGTACCCAGTGGCACTGGCTGTCGGTCGCCGACGCAGTGGAAGCGGTGCATCACGAATGCGCCAACTGCGTGCGTTCGTTGGTCGAGGTGGAGCTGCAGTGCCTCAGCGTGACGCCATCGGCGCATGCGCGCCTCGTCGATGCTGTGCAGGACCGTCTCTCCCGGCTGCGTCCTGCGGACGTGGTGCCGATGCGAGCGCCTGTCGCGGTGGCGCTCTGTGCTCTGGCGGGCTCTCTCAGCGTGGTCAGCGCCGGCCCCGAGCACGTGTCGCGGCCGGCACCGCCCGGCGTCGAGGCGGAGCCCTCGCCCATGGCGGTGACGCTGCGGGTGAGGCCTCCCGCGTATCTGAACGACCGAGTTCAGGAGCTCGAGGTCGAGCGTGACGTGCAGGTGCCGGAGGGCTCGCTGCTCCAGCTCCGTGTTGCGACGCACTGGCCGGTCGTATGGCTCGAGACTGGCGCAGAGCATTCCGCGCCCACGCTCGCCCACACTGTGGACGACACATGGGACACCGCGCCGTTCACCGTGGCATCGCCGTCCCTGCTGGTGGTGGCTGCCGGTGCCTCGCCTGGCGACATGCGCGAGTCGCGAGTCGTGGCGCTGCAGGTGATGCGAGACGAGGTGCCGCAGGTCGCGATCGTGACGCCGGAGCGCGACATCGTGCGAACGTCCGGCGCAGTCGAGCCGCTCCACGTGAAGGTAGAGGCGTCGGACGATCATCGACTGGTGGCGCTGGAACTTCGCTATGTGCGGCTGGCCGGAGGCGGGGAGGCGTTCACGTTCACCGAAGGGACGGTGCCGCTCGTGCGGGTGGCGGTCAGTCCGCGGGTCTGGATGGCAGAGACGCAGTGGCTCATCGGGGGGCTGGACCTCCGGCGCGGCGAATCGGTGGTGTATCGCGCGGCGGTGCGCGACAACCGACCCGGGGCCGACTGGGTGATGTCTGATTCGTACGTCATCGATATCGGGACGCCGTTCGAGGCCTCCGGCGCTGGGGCGGCACTGCCGGAAGAAGACCGCCGGTATGCCATCAGCCAGCAGATGGTCATCGTGAAGACCGAGCGTCTGCAGGCACAGCAGGCCACGCTCTCCGAAGCGGCAGGGCTCGAGCCGTCACAACTGCTGGCGGCAGAACAGCGGCGCGTCCGGGCGGAAGTGGTGTTTCTCAGCGGCGGCGATATTGCCGATGAAGTGCAAGAAGCGGAACATTCCCATGAACTTCAGGAGGGCCGACTGGAGAATGCCGGTCGGGCTGAGATGGTGCGCGCGATGGCCGAGATGTCGCGTGCCGAGTCGGCGCTGACGGCCGGCGACCTGCAAGCCGCCCTGCGCTTTGAGCGTGCGGCCTTGGGGGCATTGCAGCGCGCGTTCGACCGGCGTCGATACTTCCTGCGCACCCCGACGGAACGTACTCGCATTGACCAATCGCGTCGACTGTCGGGAGACCGTCGTGGCGTGACCGGTGTCACGGTGGATGGGGGCGGGGACACACGTCCGGAGGCCAGCGCACTCGACGCGGTGGCGCGCGCTGCGGCCGCGCTGCGGTCGTCCGCCAAGCCGACCGCGGCGCTTGTGGCGCAATTGATGGCGCTCGGCCCCGAGGACCGTGAGTGGCGCGCGCTGGTGGAGGCGTGGACGACCCAGAGGAGCGGGGAGATGGCAGAGGGCGCGACCGTGGCGCTGCTGCAGTGGTTGCGGGCACGTCAGATCCAGTGGCTGCCTCCAGCCCCGGAGGGGTTACCCCTCCTCGCCGCTGGTGCAGGCTTCACCAACGATGCGCGGAGGGGTGCGCCACGATGAAACTGGCGGGCCTGTGGCGGTTGGTGGCGATTGGCGTCGCGCTGATGGCGTGGCTGGACCCACCCGTGGGCGTGCGCACTATTCCGCCTGTCCAGGTGGATGTGTTCGCGGTGGCTGGCCACGAAGCCGGCGCGAGAGACCTGCTGGACGAGTCCGCGTCCGGACGGCCCGCGCACGTGACGGTCGGCCGCGTGCACGCTATCGGCGTGGACCAACCGGCCACCTGCGTCCCCGTGCGGTCGTGTCTCGTCATTGGTGAGGCCTCAGACCGCGTGCGGTTGCCGGCGGACAGCCTCGCGCGCGTGGCCCTGGTGACGGTGCCGGCGGGTCATACGCGCCGTCCACGTGTTACTAAGGTCGCTGCCTCCACCGCGCACCGACTGGGTAGCGCACAGGCCGTGGTGACGGTCGAGAGCCGGGGCCTGTCAGGCGCACGCGGCAGGATTACGCTGACCCAGGACGGCTCGCCAGTGGGCTCGGCTGACATCACTTTCACCGACGCTGACAGCATCGAAGCCTCCGTCCCCTGGGTGCCCCTGGACTCGTCACCTGCCGTACTGCAAGCGTCCGTCGAGGTGCTGTCGGACGCTCCGATCGGACGCACTCAGACCGGGGCACCTGTCGACCCCGGAGACGGTCCTGCGTCACGGCCAGGGGACCGCGCATCGGGCGCCGATGCGGTCGGCGTTCTCGTTCCTGTGCGAAGCCGGCCCTGGCCCGTACGTGTGCATGAGGCACGCCCCTCATGGGCCACCACATTCATTCGCCGTGCCCTCGAAGCCGACCCGCGGTTCGCGATGACGGCAGCGACGCACCTCGCTCCGGGCGTCACGCTCGCACGCGGTCACGCGTCGACCTCTGAGGCCGTCCTGACGGATGACGCGCTGGACGCGTCGCATCTCGTGGTCGTCGGTGGTGCCGAGCAGTTGGCGGCGGATGCCGTGACGCGGCTGGAACGGTTTGTGAGACTCCGGGGCGGTGCGCTGGTGTTGGTGCCAGACCGTGAGTGGTCAGGCCCAATCACCCGCCTCATTCCGGGTCGGTGGTCACTGGCGGCGTCTGCCGAACCGAGGCGCATCGGTCCGCTTGCGGGTCGTGAGTGGCTGCTGGCCGAGCAGCTCGGCCCAGCCGACGCGCGTCTCCTGGCCGAGGGCGATATCGTTGGCGCCACAGTCACCCCGATGGGGCATGGCCTGCTGATGGTCAGTGGGGCGCTCGACGCCTGGCGGTTTCGGGGAGACGGGCGCGAGTGGAACAGCTTCTGGGTGCGACTGCTCGCCGATGTGGCCGGTCGGACGCCCGACCGTTTGCAGGTCACCCTCCGAGCGGGTGACCGTGCGGGGCGATTCGAGGTCGACGTGCGGCGGCGCTCTCTGGCGGCCAGCCCTTTCCTCGAGGTGGCTGCCGCTCGGCAGTGTGTGAACGAGTCACCACGGCCGCTGCGGGTGTGGCCGGGACTGCACAGTGATCAGTATCGGATTGACGTGGACTCGTCACTGGTGTCGTGCCGTGTCACGGTGACCGCGGGCCCCGATTCGGCTGAAGTCATGGTGCCGGTCGCCGGAGCCTCACCGGCGTTGGGCACTCGGACAATCGCCGAGTGGGCGCCGGCGGTGACGCGAGCCGGCGGGACGGTCGTCGACAGCGGGGCCGCTGGACTGGCGGGTGTGCTGAGCGGCCTCGCGGCGCCTGAGCCGGTCGAGGAGGTGCGGTATCCGATGCGCTCGCCGCTCTGGATGACCGTGTTTCTGGGATCGCTCGGTCTCGAGTGGTGGCTCCGGCGCCGGTCCGGAGGGCGATGATACAGTGAGGCAGAATTGAGGCACGCATGGCGTACGCACGCGACGAAGTGAAGGCAATCACCGACAAGGTGCTCAACATGTGCAAGGCCGACGCGGTCCAGGTCAGCTTCTCGGGCGGCGAGCGGTCCGCGACGCGCTTTGCCAACTCGAGCATCACGGCCAACCTGGTCGAGCACGACCAGGAAGTGCAGATCACCGTTTACTACGGGAAGCGCACCGCCTCTGCGACGACGCACCAGTTCGATGATGCGACGTTGCGGAGGACGATCGACGGCGTGCAGGCACTCGCGCAGCGCAAGCCGGAAAATCCCGAGGTGATGCCCCTCGTCAAGCCGCCGCAGCAGTATCTCGAGGTCGAGGCGGCGCTGCCGTCGGCCATCAACTTTGGCCCGGCCGAGCGTGCGCAGATGGTGAAGATCAGCACCGACATCTGCGAGAAAAAGGGCGTGCTCGGGGCGGGCTACATTCCCAAGTTCGACTGGGTCAACGCCACGGCCAATTCCGAGGGGCTGTTCACGTATTTCCGTTATGCCGACGCCAGCTTCATCCTGACCTGCCGCACGCAGGACCAGACCGGCTCGGGCTGGGCCGGCACCACCGGTGCCAAGGACATTCGCAACATTGATGCGGCGATGCTGACGGAGGTGGCCGCCGACAAGGCAGTCACGTCAGCGAAGCCTCGCGCCATCGAGCCTGGTAACTACACCGTCATTCTCGAACCCCGGCCGGCAGCGCGCTACCTGTCGCTGATGCTGGGCAGCCTCAACGCCCGCAGTGCCGAAGAAGGCCGCAGCTTCATGAGCGGCAAATCGCGAGGCGATACGCGTCTCGGCGAAAAGGTGTTTGGCGACAACTTCACCCTGCGCAGCGAGATCAGTAACCAGGTCCTGCGGCAGTCGCCCATCGGGCAGGACGGCCTGCCGGCGCACGACATCACATGGATCGAAAAGGGGGTCGTCAAGAACCTCTACTACGACCGCTTCTGGGCGCAGCGCCAGAAGAAGGACCCGACCGGCACGATGCCCGGGATGAGCCTCGTCATGGATGGAGGGACGGCGTCGGTCGAGGAGATGATTCGGACGACGCGCCGCGGGCTGTTGGTGTCGTTCTTCTGGTACATCCGGCCAGTCGACAACCTGACGCTGCTCAACACGGGCATGACACGTGACGGGCTCTTCCTCATCGAGAACGGCGAAATCGTCGGGCCTGTCCAGAACTTCCGCTGGAACGAGTCGCCGGCCGTCAGCTTCAACAACATCTCGATGCTCGGGCGCCCCATTCCGATGCACACCGGCGAGGCGTACGACAACCCGGGCACGGCGCTGGTGCCGCCGATGAAGCTCGAAGATTTCACCATGACGTCCATTTCCCCGGCGGTCTAGCCATGCAGAGACGATCCTTTGTCAAGTCACTCAGCGCAGCCGGCCTGGCGCTGTATGCCAGCGATTTCGTGGGCGACCTGGTGGCCCAGTCGCCGCGCGGCCAGGTGCTGCAATCACCCTTCAAGGGGCTGTCGGACATCGCACTCGGGGAGGCGAAGCGCCGAGGCTGTTCGTATGCCGACATCCGCTTCACCCGCAACGTGAACGACAGCGTCGCCGTGCGCGATCGCATCGTGACTGATGCGTTCGGGTTTGGCGCTGGCGGTCACGAAGAGAGCGCCGGATTCGGCGTGCGTGTCATTCACAGTGGCGTGTGGGGGTTTGCCAGCAGCCCGATCGTGAACGAGGCCGAGATCCGGAAGGTCACTGCGCAGGCCGTCGAGGTGGCGCGGGCGAGCGCCGTCAGCAAGCGCTTCGAGGTGACGCTGGCGCCCGTGCCGGCCTACACCGACTACTGGACCGTGCCGGTCAAGGTGAATCCCGAGTCGGTGTCGCTCGACGAGAAAATCGCGTTCCTGATGGCCATCAACGAGGCGTCACTCAAGGTGCCGGGCATCATCCGCGTGCAGTCGCAGATGGCCTTCGACTTCGAATGGAAGTATCTCGCCACCTCCGAAGGCTCATATATCGAGCAGGAGATCTGGCGCACGGCGCCCGGGTTCACGGTGTCGGCGCTGAAGGACGGGAAGCTCAAGACGCGGACCTTCAGCGTGGCGCCGCGGTCGGCCGGATACGAGGTCGTCACCGGCGCGCGCATGCTCGAGAACGTCGAGCGCATCTGCGCGGAAGCCATTGAGCACTGCACGGCACCCCCGGTGGGTGTCGGACTCAAGGACATCATCATGACCCCGGCGCACGCCATGCTGACGATTCATGAAATCGTGGCACATCCCACCGAACTCGACCGCGTGGTCGGCTACGAGGCGAACTATGCCGGCACCAGCTTCGTGAAGAAAGATGACATCGGTAAGCGCATGATGGGCTCGAAGCTCTTCAACGTCACGGCCGATCGCACGCTCGAAGGCGGCATGTGCACGGTCGGTTACGACGATGACGGCGTGAAGTCGCAGGCGTGGCCACTGGTGCGCGAGGGCCGGTTGGTGGGGCTGCAGACCAACCGGGAGACGGCCCATTACATCGGCGAGAAGGAGTCGCGTGGCTGTACGTTCGCGACGTCGTGGCGCAACTATCCCTTCCTGCGCATGCCCAACGTGCACGTCGACCCGGGCCCGCCGGGTTCACCCACGCCGGACGAGATCATCGCCGACACGAAGGACGGCGTGCTCATCGACGGCCGCGGCAGCTACTCGATCGACCAGCAGCGTTTCAATGGGCAGTTCGGGGGCGATGCGTTCTGGGAAATCAAGAACGGCAAGAAGGTGCGGATGGTCAGCGATGTGACCTACAACGCCATCACGACGGACTTCTGGCAGAACCTGGATGCGATTACCGGCAAGGAGCACTGGGAGATGTTCGGCACCACGGGCGACGCCAAGGGGCAGCCGGTGCAGATCAACCATCCCTCGCACGGCTCGCCGTGGTGCCGCATCCGCCGCATCATGGTCGGCGCGGCCTACAGCTGAGGCCGCCGGGCCTCAGCTCGTCATCGCATAGACGACGATGTTGACGGCAAAGCGGGTGTTGTCGTCGCGCTGGAAGCGCTTGTTTCGCCAGTCGTAGTCCCACTCGCAGCCGTAATCCTTGTTGGAATACAGCACGCCGAGGCGGCCGCGGTGCTCGTGGCCGCGCAGGTAGTCGTGCACCAGGTCATCACCCCAGCCATTGAGCTCGTGGGTCGTCTGGGGTGGCCCGTCGGGAAACGCAAAGAACGCGCGATAGACCGGATGCGTGCGCGGCAGTCGCGGCAGCAGGGGCGCACCAGGCGCGATGAGGCGCATCTCCTCCTCGAACGAGCGGGCGTAGAGGCCCGAGATGTCATGGTTGCAGTCGTCCGAGAACAGCAGCCCGCCGCCGTCGATGAACCGCATCAACCCAGCGCGCTCGCGGGCACTGAAGCGCACGAGTTTGTGGCCAGTCATGAACAGGAACGGGAAGGCCCCCAGTTCTTCCGAATCAGCCGTGATGACGACCTCGTCACCGTAGACAGGAATCTGGGTGTACTCGACGACCGAGTTGAGGACATTCGCGGCCACCTTCGGGTTGTAATCCCAGTCGCCCGAGTCATAGCGCAGCCGGGCAAACGCGAACTCATGGCTGCGTGGGCCTCCACGTCCAGCGGTGCGGGGTGACGAGGCCTGTGGGTTCGACAGGCGACGCTCTGGGATCTCCCGACGGCGCTCTGCGGTGGATGGTCGTGCCGTCGCGGCCGTGACGGCCACGCCCGCGAGAAATGCCCGCCGCGTCAGTGACACCTAGGCGCGCCCCTCGGTGGCGCGAAGATAGCGAGAGGGAAGCGTGCGGCCGAGTGCGGTAGCCAACTGCCGCGAGGCGGCGGCGACGGCGTCAATTGACACGCCCGTGTGAATGCCGAGGCCGTTCAGCAGATAGAGCAACTCTTCGGTCGCCAGATTCCCCGAGGCCCCAGGCGCAAACGGACATCCCCCGAGGCCGCCGGAAGCGCTGTCAAACGTGGCAACACCGTACTGGAGGCCTGCGAGGACATTGGCGACGGCCATGCCGCGCGTGTCGTGCAGGTGCAGAGCTACGTGTTCGAGTGGCACGGCGCGCGTCACCGCATCGAGTACCCGCGGCACCTGACCTGGATGCGCGACACCGATGGTGTCGCTGATGACCACTTCGCGGACCCCCATGGCATGTAGCGCGGCGGCCACGCGGGCCACGGCCTCGGGCGCCACGGCGCCTTCATACGGACACCCGAAGCAGGTCGACAGGTAGCCCCTGACCTGAAGCCCGTGCGCCGTCGCACGTGCGCAGACGAGGCGGTATGCGTCGAGCGAAGCCTCAATCGATTGATTGATGTTGCGTCGACTGAAGGTTTCAGAGGCGGCTGCGAATATGGCGACCTCGTCGACGCCGGCCGCCACGGCTCGCTCAAGGCCGGCGACATTGGGCACAAGGGCTGAATACACCGCGCCTGGTGCCCGCGTGATCCGTGAACAGACGTCAGCCGCGTCGGCCATCTGCGGCACCCACCGGGGCGACACAAAGGCCGTGACCTCAATGCGCGTCAGCCCCGACGCGCTGAGGGCGTCGATGAACGCGGCCTTCGCTTCTGTCGAGACAATCCCTGCCTCATTCTGCAGGCCATCACGAGGCCCGACTTCGACGAGGGTGACGCGCGAGGGCAGCATGGGAGGCTATCCGATGTCGATGAGGGCCACGCCTGGTTGCACCATCTCGCCCAGTCGGCAGTGGAGGGCACGGACGGTCCCTGCGCGGGAGGCACGCACGGGCAGTTCCATCTTCATGGCCTCAAGGACGAGCAGCACGTCACCGGCTGCCACGATGTCGCCTGCAGCGACCGCAAGCGAGGCGACGGTCGCCGGCATCGGGGCCATCATGGCATCGTCGCGGACGGCCCGAGGACGCCCGGTTCGCGGCCGGTCGACCTCGAACACCGACACCTGCCCATCGACCGATACCCAGCGGGTCGTCCCGCGAATGGCCACCGCGACAAGCCACTGCCTCGCGCCATCGCTCACGAGCCATGTGCCTGGCGTCGGTCCGGGGCGTTGTGACCAGGCCTCATCAGCGAGGGTGACATGGCCGTGTTCGTCGACCGTCGCCAGTCGCGTGTCGTCACCGAGGGTCACTTGCCAGGTCGTCACAACACCCTCCATGCACCGAGCGTCACGAATGGGTCTGGGGAACCCGCGGAGCCAGCAGAGACTGCGCCGGAGGTGTCAGCGCTGTTGGCCGCCTCTGTGTCACGAGCGCCGGCGGCCGCGACCCAGGCGACGGGAGCAGCCGGCTGCGCGAGACGCGCGCGGAACTGGTCGACCTGCCGGTCGAGGAACCCCGTGTCGATCTGTCCGTCGACGAAGGCGGGATGTTCGAGCAACGCGATGACGAACGGAATGTTCGTGCGCACCCCGAGAATGGGATAGCGTCGCAGCGCAGCCAGTGCCCGCTGCCGCGCGGCCTCGCGCGAGTCTCCCGAGACGATGAGCTTGGCGATCATCGGGTCGTAGTGCACCGGAATGTCCCGCCCCTCGACCACGCCACTATCGATGCGGATACCAGGGCCGACGGGTTCGCGATATAGCAGGAGCGGCCCGGCCTGTGGCAGAAATCCGCGAGCCGGATCCTCGGCGTAAATGCGGCACTCGATGGCGTGGCCCCTCTGGCTGACGTCCGTTTGAGTGAAAGGCAGTGGCGCCCCGGCTGCTACGACCAACTGTGTGCGGACGAGATCGATGCCGGTCACGGCCTCGGTGACGGGGTGCTCGACCTGCAGTCGCGTATTCATCTCGAGGAAATAGAATCGCGCATCGTCCCCCTGGCCCTCGAGTAGAAACTCGACGGTGCCGGCGTTGACGTAGCCCACCGCCTGGGCGGCGGCGACAGCTGCATCACCCATACGGGCGCGCACGGTCGGTGTCAGCACGGGCGAGGGACTTTCTTCGACGACCTTCTGGTGCCGCCGCTGTGCGGAA
>JBIIDF010000086.1:0-10301 GCA_044238535.1 Vicinamibacterales bacterium | reverse complement strand
CCCCTGTACGAGCGCGATTCTCTGGCCATCCTCGCGGACTACGTGACGCTTGAGGCCGGGACGGGCATCGTACACACGGCCCCGGGGCACGGTGCAGACGACTACCAGAGCGGCGTGCGCTACGGCCTCGACATCTACGCGCCACTCGATGGGGGAGGACGCTTCAACGAGACCGTGGACCTGTTCGCAGGGCTGCAGGTCTGGGAAGCGAATCCGAAGGTGGCCGAGGCGCTCGCCGCGCGCGGACGCCTGTGGACACAGGAGGACTACCACCATCAGTATCCGCACTGCTGGCGCTGCCACCATCCGGTGATCTTCCTGGCCACCGCGCAGTGGTTCATCGCCATGGAATCGCAGCAACTCCGTGCGCGGGCCCTCGAGGAAATCCGCGGGCGCGTGCGCTGGATTCCGTCGTGGGGCCAGGCCCGCATCGAAGGCATGATTGCCAACCGGCCAGACTGGTGCATTTCGCGCCAGCGCGCCTGGGGCGTGCCGATCCCCGCCGTCGACTGCACGACCTGCGGCCAGGCCCTGCTCACGGCCGCGCTCGTGGAACAGGCCGCCACGGTGTTCGACACCTACGGCGCTGATGCCTGGTACGAGCGTCCCGTCAGCGAATTCATTCCAGAGGGACTCGCCTGTCCGTCCTGCGGTGGCACACACTTCGAGCGCGAGCACAACATCCTCGACGTCTGGTTCGACTCGGGCTCGAGCCACGAGGCCGTGCTGCCCTTCCGCGAGCACCACCACTGGCCCGCCGACATCTACCTCGAGGGCAGCGACCAGCATCGCGGGTGGTTCCACAGTTCGCTGCTGGTCGGTATCGGCACGCGTGGTCGTGCCCCGTTCAATCAGGTGCTGACGCACGGGTTCGTGGTCGACGAAGACGGCCGCAAGATGTCGAAGTCGGTGGGCAACACCGTGGCGCCGCAGGATGTCATTCGCCAGAGTGGTGCCGAGATTCTGCGCCTGTGGGTATCGATGGTCGACTACCGCGAGGACATCCGCCTCGGCAAGGAAATCCTCGCACGTACCGTCGAGGCCTACCGGAAGTTCCGCAACGTGTTGCGCGTGCTCGTCGCCAACCTGTACGACTTCAACCCGGCCACCGACTGTGTGCCGGTCGACCAGATGCTCGACATCGACCGATGGGCGCTGGCCACCTACGCCGCGGCTGCCGATCGCATCGTGCAGGCATACGACGATTACGACTATCCGGCGGTGTATCAGGCCGCCAATGCCCTAATCACCACCGACCTCAGCGCCTTCTACGTCGATGTGACGAAGGACCGGATGTATACGACGGGTGCCACGTCCACGGCGCGACGCTCGGGCCAAACGGCGATGTTTTTCATCGTCGAAGGACTGTCGCGCCTGCTGGCGCCGATTCTGTCGGTCACCATGGATGAGTTGTGGCACGCACTGCCAGGCGAACGCCTGCCGTCGGTGCACCTGGCGCTCTTCCCCATGGGCGACGAACTGGCGACCTGGCGCGACACCGACCGGCTGGAGCGCTGGGCACGACTGCGCACCGTCCGCGACGAAGTCAACCTGGCGCTGGAACAGCGACGTCAGGAGCAGCTCATCAAGGGCAACCTGTCAGCGCAGATCGTGATGCACACCAGCGGCGACGAACTCGCACTGCTCGAGGCGCACCGCGACTTTCTCCCGACGCTGTTCGGCGTCTCGGCTGTGGCCCTCCACGCCACGACGGACGGACGGGCCCGACAGATCGAGGTGCAGAAGGCCGACGGCCATAAGTGCGAGCGCTGCTGGCGCTCTGTGCCCGAGGTCAGCAGCGTCGAGGCAACGGACGGGCTGTGCCCGCGCTGCGTCGAGGCCCTGACCGCTCTGGGGGCCGCGTGACGGGCCTCACCCGTCCCACCCGATTCGAGGTGGGGCTGGTGGTCGTCGTCGTCGTGGTCGACCAGCTCACCAAGTCACTGGTACGCGGTCGGCTGGCCCTCTACGACAGTGTCACGGTCATCCCCGGCTGGCTCGACCTCACCCGGGTACACAACACCGGTGTCGCCTTCGGCATGATGAACGGGACAGACTTCCCGCTCAAATCGATCGTCGTCCCCTCACTGGCTGTGCTGGCCATGCTCGGGGTGCTGTGGTTTGCCCTGACGATTCCAGCCACCGACCGGTTCGCGCGCTGGGGCATGGCCGGCGTCGTCGGGGGGGCCATCGGCAACCTCATCGACCGGGCCACCACGGGCTACGTGCTGGACTTCGTCGACGCCTACCGGGGCGACTGGCACTTCTGGGCGTTCAATGTCGCCGATGCCGCCATCAGCATCGGCGTGGTCTGTCTTCTTCTTGATGTGCTGGGGGTCGGGCGCCGTGCATCCCATCCTGTTTAGTCTGGGACCAGTCACCATTTATTCGTACGGCGTGCTGCTCGCCGCCGCGTATCTCATCGGACTCTGGATGGCGGTGCGGCGGGCACGTGCGGCCGGACTGGACGGCGACCGCGTGCTCGACCTCGGCATCTGGGTCATCATCGCGGCTCTGGTCGGCGCCAAAGCCCTGCTGTTCATCGTCGACTTCCGGCAATTCACCAGCAGCTGGGCCGACTTCACGCAGCTGCTCCGGTCGGGCGGGGTGTTCTATGGCGGCCTGATCGCCGCCACCGTCACGTGCATCTACCAGTTGCGCACGCATCGCCTGGCGGTGTGGCCGGCCGGCGACCTGTTTGCCCCGGGGATTGCGCTCGGCTACATGGTGGGCCGCCTCGGCTGCCTCATGGCCGGCTGCTGCTACGGCAAGCCCACGCAGGTGGCCTGGGCCATCACATTCACCGACCCGGCGGCCGCCATCAACGTGGGCACCCCGCTCAACGTCCCACTCCATCCCACGCAGCTCTATGAATCGCTGGCTGGGCTGGCGATCTTCCTCGTGCTCATGGTCACCGAGCGGCGCGGACGCCAGTTTGCCGGACGGTCGTTCTGGCTGTTCGTGCTGCTCTATGCAGTCTCGCGCTTCATCATCGAGTTCTACCGCGGTGACGAGCGCGGCTTTGTTGTCGATATGGTCTCCACCTCGCAGGCCATTTCCCTGGCCCTGGCCCCGCTCAGCCTGGTCATGCTGTGGTACCTGAGCCGGCCGCGAATTGCCGGTACATGGAAACACTGACCCTTTCCATTTCCGCCGAGTCAGAAGGCGAGCGACTCGACCGATATCTGGCCGGCGAGATTCCGCACTATTCGCGCTCGCAGATTCAGCGGCTCATTGACGAAGGCCATGTTGTGGTCCCGCGCGTCAAGGTCACCAAGGCCAATTGTGTCCTACGCATCGGTGACACGGTGGCGGTCACCCTCCCGGAGGCTCGTGCCGCACGACCGGAGCCCCAGGATCTGCCGCTCGACATCCTCTTCAACGACGCGGATGTCGTGGTCGTCAACAAACCCGCGGGCATGGTGGTCCATCCAGCCGCGGGCAACCACGACGGCACGCTGGTCAATGCCCTGCTGCATCACGTCAGGGACCTGAGCGCCATCGGCGGCGAGATCAGGCCCGGCATCGTGCACCGGCTCGACAAGGGCACCAGCGGGGTCATGGTCGTCGCCAAGAACGACGCGGCCCATCAGGAACTGTCCCGACAGTTCCACGACCGCGAGGTCGAAAAGGAATACGTGGCGCTCGTCTGGGGCCTGGTACAGCAGCGCAAGCGCATCGATGCATCGATCGGGCGCGACCCGAAGAACCGCCAGAAAATGTCGACCCGCGCGTCACGCGCACGGGAAGCCGTGACACGTGTGACCTGGGCGCGCGACCTCAAGGGGCTCACGCTGCTGCGGGTCAGCATCGCCACCGGACGCACCCACCAGATTCGCGTACACCTCAGCGCCATCGGCCACCCCATCGTCGGGGATGCGCTCTACGGCGGGGTTCATCGACGCGTGCCCGGACAGTTTCGCGCCCTGCAACGGCTCACCCGGCCCTTCCTGCATGCCGAACGCCTGTCCTTCACCCATCCACGCACCGGCGAGCGTCTCACCTTCACGTCCCCTCTCCCCCCCGACCTGCTGGAGGTGCTGATGGCAGTGACGCCGTTCGAACTCCAGCCGACACTCTTTGGACGGCCTGAGGACGCCACGGACCAAGGCCTCCCGGGCGACGACTAGCGCCGCCGGGGCGACCACTCAGGGAGACACCATGCTGGGCACCACAGGACTCAAGGCACTCCGCGTCGACTGCATCGTCGGCATTTATCCCCACGAACGCGCACACACGCAGGCCGTCTTCCTTGACGTGGCCCTCGACTATGACTTCGGGCCAGCGGCGGCGTCCGACGCCATCAGTGACGCCGTCGATTACGACCGCATCGCATCGGGTCTCACCCGCCTCCTGGTCGAGCGCCAGTTTCAGCTCATTGAAGCGATGGCCGAAGCTGCTGCCGGCTGGGTGCTGACGCACATCCCCGAGGCCAGACGCGTCGCGATCGAGGTGCGCAAGCCTGATGCGGTGCCCGCGGCCGAGTGCTCGTTTGTCCGCGTCGAACGGGTGCGTGCGTGACGCCGACTGACGGCCGGCCCGTCGCCGTGGTCACCGGTGGCGCCCGTCGACTGGGCCGCCACCTCTGCGACGATGTGGCGGAGGCTGGATACCGCGTGGTGGTGTGCTATCGCCACTCGGACACCGAGGCACAGGCCGTGGTGGACGGCATGACGGCTCGTGGTGGCCAGGCCCGTGCCATCAGAGTCGATGTGGCGCAGTCCGCATCGGTCGCCGACGCGTTCCGGGACATTGCCACACACGAAGGCCGCGTGGATCTGCTCATCAACAACGTGGGCAATTACACGCCGCAACCCTTTGAGTCCATCACGGTTGACGGCTGGGACGCCACACTCGCCGCCAACCTGTCGGGCCCCTTCTACTGTGTGCGCGCGGCACTGCCCCTGATGCCCGACGGCTCGCTGATCGTCAACATCGGCATGGCTGGCCTCGACGGGATTCGCGCCAACCCCGTCGCCGCCGATTACTACGTCAGCAAGACCGGGCTGCTCTCGCTGACACGGTCACTCGCCGTGGCGCTCGGCCCGAGACACATCAGGGTGAACATGGTGTCACCAGGGCAGCTCGACAACTCGATCGACCTGCCCGATGCGACGACGCTGCCCGATCTCGTCCCCCTGGGACGCGCCGGTGCACTGCAGGACATCGCCGGGGCCGTACGCTACCTCATCGGCGCCCCCTATGTGACCGGGGCGAACATCGACGTGGCCGGCGGCTATCGCCTCTGATGCCCACTGCCCTCACGTTTGTGCCCCTGTGGCACCGTGCCGACGAGTGGGCCCATCGCCTGCGGCACATCCGCGAGGCCCGGCAGTTTCTTTACCTGTCCGCCTTCTACCTCGAATACGACCGCTACGGACAGGAGATGCTCGACGCCCTCCTCGAGGCACAGCGCCGAGGCGTCGCCGTGCAACTCATCCTCGACTCCTTCGGCCAGACCCTCGGAGGGGTGCTCATGACGGCCGCCCAGCGCCGAGCGCTCGCCGCACACTGCGAGCAACTCACCAGGGCTGGCGCGATCATCACCCACTACCGGCCGACGGCACTGGCGCAGCGGCTGACGGGCGGCGGTCAGCACGTGAAGATTCAGGTGAGCGACACGGGAGAGGTGCTGTTCGGCAGCAGTAACATCACGGCCTCGTCATTTGAGGGATGGCATGAATACTCGGTAGCCATGACCGGGCCGATCGCCAGAACGCTGCTCGAGAGCCTGCAGCACATCGGCGGCACCGTCGACCCGGCGCATCTCGACGCACTGCCGGTCCATGACGACCGCGCCGACCTCGCATTCGACTACTGGTTCTGCAATCCCAACCTGACCCAGTCGTGGCACGGCCCCTTCGGCTGGCATGGCCACAACGAGGTGACGCAGCAGATCATCGCCATGGTCGAATCGGCGCGCCAGACACTGCGCGTCACCAGCTTCTACTTCAAGCCCACGCCCCCGCTGCTGCAGGCTGTTCTGGCTGCGGCCCGACGAGGGGTGCGCGTCGAGGTTTTCCATTCACACCGCGACGCGCTGCCCACCACGGATCTGGCCTGGATCGCAGCGGCCTCCACCTACGCCGAGCTACTGGATGCCGGCGTCCGTCTCTACGAACATCGGACGGGCGAGCACTCGAAGATCATTCTGGTCGACGAGGCCTGGGTCTCCTTCGGCAGCTACAACTGCGAAGACGCGGCACACGATCGCCTCGCAGAAGCGATGCTTGCGTCACGAGATCCCCGCGTGATCTCGCCGGCACAGGAAGTTTTCCGTCGCCTGTCCAATGACCCCGACAACGTGCACGTGACTACCGAGCACTATCGTCAGTGGCCGCGCCGGCTGCATACCCGCGTGCGTGCCCTTGGCCGTTTCAAATGGTGGATGTGATGCGCTTTCTCGAAATCGAGCACAAATTTGTGGTAGCGACGGACTTTGACCTCGCCACGTTTTCGTCTGCGGTCGAGGCCCTCCATCCGCAGCGCTACACGGCGCTGGATGTCCACGACCGTTATTTCCTGACGAAGCACGGTCGCCAGCAGCGCTATGTGATCCGGCACCGTTACGATGCCGAACTGCATCAGCTGACACTGAAGTCGTTTGGCCACGACCCTGAGACACGGACCGAGGTGTCCCTGGAGCTTGGCCACGACGCCGGCAACCAGGTCGCCGCCGTTGACGCATTTCTGCAGCCACAGGACATTGAGTGGCGGGGCACGATCGACAAGACGATTCGCGTCTGGTACTTCGCTGATTGCGAGGTGGTGCACTACGTGGCCACCGCCGGGACCCGTCACGTGACCTGCGTCGAGTTCGAAGCCGTCCGTGCGGCATCGGTGGACGAGGCGCTATCGGTGCTGCACCGGTACGAGCAGGCCTCGGGATTTCTGGGGAGGCCGCGCGCCATGACCTCGCTGGTCGGGCTGCTGTTTCCTGGCGTGCTCCCCGACGCCTGAGCGCCGGGGAGAGTCTGGGGGCGCCTGTCTCCGCCGAGATGGCGGCCAAGCACCAGTGCGATCAGCGTCCGCGGGTCGCCGACGGACGTCGGACCTGCGAGGCGCGTCGAGGACTCGTGGCGCGTGCACTCTTCGCCTTTCGTGGCATGTCGTTCTGCCGCACCAGGGCGAGCAGGAGCACCTCGTCGATGGTGGAGGCCAGATGGATGGTCAGGCCTCGGCGCAGCTCCTCGGTCAGGTCTTCCTGCACATTCCGTTCATTCAGCTTCGGCAGAATCATTTCGGTGATGCCGGCCCGCTTGGCCGCGAGCACCTTTTCCTTGATGCCGCCGACCGGCAGAACCTTCCCCGAGAGTGTGATCTCGCCCGTCATGGCGACATCACTGCGCACCGCACGCCGCGTCAGCACCGACACGAGGGCACTGACCATGGTCACCCCCGCCGACGGCCCGTCCTTCGGAATCGCGCCCGAGGGCACATGCAGATGAATTTCAGAGGCCTTGAAGAAGTCGGGGTCGATGTTCCATTCAGCCGCGTGTGTGCGGACCCAGGACAGCGCGGCCCTCGCCGACTCCTTCATGACGTCGCCCAGCTGCCCGGTGAGGGTCAGCGTGCCGCCACCGGCCATCCGTGTGGCCTCGACGAACAGCACTTCACCGCCCACAGGAGTCCAGGCCATTCCGGTGGCCACACCTGGGGCTTTCGTGCGCATCGCCACCTCTTCATCGACGAAGCGGGGCGCGCCCAGCAGTTCCATCACCAGCTCGGGCGTCACCTTCACGCGGCGGTCGTCCCCTTCAGCCAGACGCCGGGCGACTTTTCGGCAGACGGCCCCGATCTCGCGCTCGAGATTGCGCACCCCGGCCTCACGGGTGTACCCGCGAATCAGCAGCCGCAGGCCGGCGTCGGTGAAGTTCAGCTGCTTCGCCGTCAGCCCGTGGTTGGTCACCTGACGCGCGACCAGATGGTCGCGGGCAATGGCCAGCTTCTCGTGCTCGGTATAGCCGGCCAGCTCGAGAATCTCCATGCGGTCACGCAGGGGACCCGGGATGGTATCGAGGACATTGGCCGTGGTGATGAACATCACGTCCGACAGATCGAACGGCACGTCGAGGTAGTGGTCGCGGAACGTGGCATTCTGCTCGGGGTCGAGCACCTCGAGCAGCGCCGACGAGGGATCCCCGCGGAAGTCGTTGCCGAGCTTGTCGATCTCATCAAGGATGAAGACCGGATTTTTCGACTCGGCGCGCCTGAGGCCCTGGACAATCTGACCGGGCAACGCCCCGACATACGTGCGCCGGTGTCCACGGATTTCGGCCTCATCGCGCACGCCCCCGAGTGAGATCCGCACGAACGTGCGGCCAATCGACTGGGCGATGGAACGGGCCAGCGACGTCTTGCCCACCCCGGGAGGACCGACGAAGCACAGAATCGGCCCCTTCAGTGACGGGTTGAGCTTGCGCACCGCGAGATATTCGAGAATGCGATCCTTGAGCTTTTCAAGGCCCGAGTGATCGGCATCCAGCACCTGCTTGGTGCGTCCCAGGTCGATGACCTCGTCCGTCTTCTTCGACCAGGGGAGGGCGACCATCCAGTCGAGGTAGGTGCGCGCCACCGTGTACTCGGACGCAGCAGGCGACATCTTCGACAGGCGATCGAGTTCGCGCAGGGCCTCCTTGCGCACGGTGTCGGGCAGGCCGGCGGCATCGATTTTTTCGCGGAGTTCATCGACCTCGCGCGACTGGTCATCGCCTTCGCCCAGTTCCTTCTGGATGGCCTTGAGCTGTTCGCGCAGAAAATAATCGCGCTGGTTCTTCCCGACCTCCGACTGCACCTGCGACTGAATCTTCGACCCGAGTTCGAGGACTTCCAGTTCCTTAATGAGTAGCCGGTTCAGCAGATCGAGCCTCGCGCGGACGTCGACGGTCGCCAGCACTTCCTGCTTGCCCTCGGTGCTGAGGCTCCCCAGGCTGGCGGCGATGAAGTCGGCGAGCCGACCCGGCTCTTCGATGTTCATGGCCAGGGTCTGCAGGTCGTCGGACATCAGCGGTGACAGTGTCACGACCTGCTGGTAGTTGGCCCGGATATTCCGCTGCAGGGCATCAATCTCCAGCGTCTCTGGCACGCCGGGGACATCAGGCAGCTCGGTCACCCGGGCTTGCAGATAGGGACTGGTACTGACGATGTCATCCAGCCGCACACGGGCGACGCCCTGCACGATGATGCGCAGGCTGCCGTCGGGCAGCTTGAACATCTTGTGAATATGGCTGGCCGTGCCTACCTTCTGGAGGTCGCCCTGCTTCGGGTCGTCCTCGGCGGGGTCAGTCTGGGCGAAGACTCCGATCATGCGTCCCGACGTGACGGCTTCGTCGATCAGCCGGACCGAGCTGTCGCGGGCCACCGCCAGCGGCATGAAGGCTTGCGGAAACAGCACCGTGTCCCGCAGGGGAAGAATCGCCAGTTCGGCAGGCACGGGCGACATCGTCCGCTCGGACGGTTCAGACGACAGAGACTCAGTGTGATCGCTCATGCGACCCTCCTCGATTGGAAGCCCCGGCGCCCCTCCTGGGGCCTCGTGCGGGTGGGAAGAGGGGCGCAGGCCTCACCACTCCGGCGAGGCCTGCGGTCGGAAGGACGCGGAACCTAGCCCTGGAATTCGTAGAACAGATTGCTCGACCCGCGACGCTGCGCCATCCGCTCGCGCTTCTGGGCATTTTCGCGTGCTTCCTCGCAGTCCTTGCAGCGGACCGCGAAGGGCAGGGCACGGAGGCGCTGTTCGGCGATGTCTTCACCGCACTCGAAGCAGTTGCCGTAGGTGCCCTCTTCGAGCCGTGAGAGCGCCTCGTTGATCTTGTTCAGTGTCTCTGCCTTCATCTGGATGAGGGCAAACTCGATATCTTCCTGGATGTCGACCTCGCTGGTCTCACCCTGATCCATGACTTCGTGGGGCTTGTCGACGCCTTCGGCACGGACGCCGCGGATGCGACCCTGCACCTCGAGGACGATATCCCGGCGACGGTCTTCGAGGATCTGCCGGAGTTCGGCATACCGGGACCGACGCGTATCAACGATGGTTGCTGCCTGCCGCTTTGCTGTCTTGGCCATGTCAGCCACTCCTTCCTACGGTGCCACCGAGTCACTTCGGGGCGCACCTGATCACGCTTCCTTGCAATCGCGATGCCGTCTTCAGATCTCACTGTGAGACCAGCTCGACTCGCCTCAAACTTGATCCGCTCCCACTGCTGAACGACTTCCAGTGACTGAAGCGGTCTCTCCACGACGGCCTCGGGAGGGGCGTAACGTTCCCGACAGCCACCGACCGTGCTCACACCAGCTCTAGC
>JBIIDF010000085.1:0-10308 GCA_044238535.1 Vicinamibacterales bacterium | reverse complement strand
CTGATGGCCCTCTTGACTGGAGCCGACGCGGCACGAATCCGTGACGCCCTGGGCCTCACCGCGACGGCAACCGCCGTCGTGATTGCATCGGAGGGAGTGACAGACCCACCGCTGTGGGCCCGTCTGATGGGGAAGGGCGAGTCGCCGGCGATTACGCCAGCGACTTGACCGCTTCGTCGAGCAGGAACAGATCGGTGAGCAACGACCTGACGTGTGTCGAGGCGTTGAAGTTGTCGATCAGCTGTGAACTGATGCCGCGACGGCTGCGCACGAGGCCGAGGGCGGACCGTGCCGCCATCACATCGCGCTGCAGCACTACCAGCATCGGGGCAAAGGCCACGGCATCGTCACCGCTGCCGATGACGTCGGAGAGGGCCGACTCGAGGCCGGCCATCCCTTCGTCCATCCGCTGCAGGTATGTGCGGAGCTGCTCGCTGTTAGGGTGTCCCTCGTCGGTGGCGACGCCCTGCGCCGCGTAGGCCAGCAGGTACTCGTAACCGCCCTCAATGCCGTCTACACACCGCCTGAGGGCGGCCCGAGCGTCGTTGTGCGTCATTGCCGATTACTTGTTCGCCACCCAGCGCTTGGTGTCGTGGTGCTCGAGGTACTCGCGGCGCGAAATGGTACCGAAGAGCATCGACTTGGTCAGCCAGAACTTCTCGGGCCGCAGGGCGAAGTAGATGTGGGCGATGATCATGCCCACGAAACCGACGCCCGTGAGTCCGTGTACGACGTAGGTCAGCCCATAGGCGGCATCGCCCATCCAGAACGGATTGCGCTCGAAAACCGGCGTGCGCACACGCGCCATCATCAGGATGCCTGACGAGATGGCCCCGAGTCCAGCCACGAGCACGGCCAGGTGGTAGAGACGATTGCCGAGGGGATACTTGCCGGGCTTTGGCGCATCGACATCGGCGCCAAGTTCACGGAGGATTTCCGCCTTCGCATCGGGCAGGTCTTTGGGACCAATCCAGATCGACCAGAAATCCATGAAGAACGTGGCGTGGATGATGTGGAAAATGATCGCGCCGGTCAGCAGGATTCCCGCCATCCAGTGCCACTGCACCCAGGCGAACCGCACGCCGACCACGGGCAGGAACGCGGTGAACACCAGCGACAGCATCGCAAACGCCATCACCCAGTGGAACATGCGGGCCACGAACGAGTGCCGCTCGATCCGAGGAGGCAGCGACGCATGCGCGGCTTCGAGCCTGTCGACGTCATCGGTGGCCCGCTGGTGGTGCGGCGAGAACAGCATGTAGCTGCCATGGGACAGCAGGAATAGCACACCGCCCACCAGGGCTGCCCAGAAGAGGTCCCACGAGATGCGGACCAGAATCGACTCGCCCCAGGGGCTGAGTGCGGACGTTAGGATGTCCACTCGGCACCTCCGCGAATGGCGCGCTTGACGAGGTTCCGCACGAGCGGCACCTTGTAGGCATTGTGACGCAGCGGCTCAGCGCCGGCCACGGCGAGGTCAGCCGCCTGTTCGGCCACCTCAGGCGTGCGGCTCTTGCCGGCGAGGAACGCTTCCACGGCCTCGAGGCGATGCGGACGCGCAGCCACGCCATTGACCACCATCCGCGTGCGGGTGATCGTCGACGCCGACCCATCGATGGCCGCGGCGATGTTGACCAGCGCGAAGTCCCACACCTGACGATCGCGCACCTTCTCGAAGAAAAGCTCCTTGCCCGCCCACGTCCCGGGAATGCGGATCGCCGTCAGCAAGTCGCCCGGCTGCAGCATCGTCAGCCGGGTGATGTCGATGCCAGGTCCGACAAAAAAATCCTGCGCGGCCACCACTTGCTCGCGTCCCTCGCGCATGATGACGAACTGTGCGTCGAGGGCGATGAGCGTGGGCGCGGTGTCGGACGGGTTGACCGCCACGCAGCGATCGGCCTCGAAAATCGCATGTTCGCGATTGAGCGAGGTCGGGGTGTCGGCGTAGCAGATGTTCCCGCCGGCACGGTAGCAGGGCCAGCCGGCGCGGTAGTACCAGCAGCGCGCATCCTGTGCGAGATTGCCGCCCAGGGTACCCTGATTGCGAATCTGCGGCGAGGCGACGAGACCGGCGGCCTCGGCGAGCATGCCGTACCTGCCCGTGACCAGCGGGTCGCGGGTGATGGTGGTCAGCGTCGTAAGGGCACCGATCTCGATGCCCCCATCGCGTTCCTTGATGCCGCGCAGTTCAGAGACATTGCTGAGGTCGATGACGACCTTCGGCTTCTGAATGCGGTCCTTGAGCCAGTCGAACGTGTCGAGGCCACCGGCCATGACCCAGGCATCGCTGCCGTGGCGTTCCAGCAGACCGAGCGTGTCTCCCACCGACGCGGGCTGAAACAGCTCGAACGCCGGCATTACGTCGCGAATCGAAGCAGGCATCGCAGTCCTCCTAGACGAACGCCGTCAGCGTTTCATAGGCCGGTTTGCCAGCGGCCACCGACATCATGATCTGTTCCGGATGCACGGGCGTGCGGCGCAGCAGGCCATCGCCCACGGCGTCAGCCAGCGCACAAATCAGCGCACCGGCCCCGGCACCGATGGACGGTTCACCAATCCCCTTGGCGCCAATGGGGTTGGTGGGGTCGGGAATCCCGACCGCATCCCACTTCATGGCGATGGGGTTGTCGAGAATCGTCGGGGGCTTGTTGTGGTGCAGGCGGTTCGACAGGCCCGCGCCGTAGTGCGGGTCGAAGACCAGCTTCTGGCTGCGCACATGGCCGAAGCCCTGCACGGCACCGCCGTGGATCTGGCCACCGAGGCTGTTGGGATGCATCACCGTGCCCACGTCGGCCACGGCCAGGTAGTCGACGATCTTGTAGACGCCCGTTTCGACATCGACTTCGACCTCGATGAAGGCCGCCTGGAACGAGTAGGTCTGGCCGTCACGCGGCAGGTTATCGCGCGCCACACCCATCACGCCCAGCCCCGCCAGCGCCGCCGCCGACGCCTTCGTCATGCCGTTCAGTTCCTTGGGCACCTCGTGACCGTCGAACTTCCCACCCAGCTGGATGGCGCGCTCGGCGGCCTTGGCGAACGTCATGCCGCGACCGGGGTTCCCCTTGCGGAAGACGCGCTCGTTGGCGACGTCGTAGTCATCGGGCGAGCCGCCCATGTCACGCGCCGCCAGTTCCTGCAGCGTGCGCTTCAGGGCCTGTCCTGCCGCGTAGTTGGCACGACTGTGCGCATAGGTGGTCTGGCTACCGGCCTGCACCGAGCTCCAGGCCACATGGTTGCCCGTGTTGCCCCAGATGACTTCGCACTTGTCCCACGGCATGTCGACCTGCTCGGCAATGACGCGCGCCGTGTCGATCACCGAGTGCGTGCCGAGATTGCCGATGCCCTGGTGGATATACAGCTTGCCATCGGGCTTGATCACACACAGGCCGTCAACGCCGATCGAGCCGGCCGTATAGGACCCGGTGGCCACGGCCACGCCGGTGACCTTGCTGCCGCGGCGCTGTCCGCTGCGGGCCTTGCGCTCTTCCCAGTTGAACATCTCGGCGCCCCGGTCGAGGCATTCCTTGACGTTGCAGCTGGTCAGCTTGTTGCGCGGGCGGCCGGCCGGCGCATCAGGGGCCACCAGACCGAAGACGGCGTTGCCCTCGGGACCATTGATCTTGCGGATGGCGATGCGGTCGAGACCGAGCTTCCGCGCGGCTTCGTCAATCACCGGCTCGAAGAGCACCGAGGCCTGCAGGCCGCCGGGGGCGCGCTGGGACACGCCGGGAGGCGTGTTGGTTGCCACCGAGATGCCCCGGAACCGCATGTTGGGCACCTGATACATCAGCGATGCGTTGTTCGCCGAGGTCGCATGGTCGCCCTGTCGACGGTAGGGACCCGCCGCTTCGACGATGAACACGTCGCAGGCCGTGACACGGCCATCTTTCTTGAACCCCATGCGGACCCAGCCCTGATAGCCTGGGCGCGTGCGTCCAATGTAGGTCTCTTCCTCGCGCGAGATGCGCATCATGACCGGACGGCCGTTGAGCTTCTTCGAGAGCAGTGCCGGAATCGCCATCGACTGCGCGCCCGGAATCTTGCTGCCGAAACCGCCGCCCGTGAATTCACTAATCAGCACCACTTCTTCAGGCTTGATGCCGACCCAGCCGGCCACGGAGGCCACGGTGCGGGCCACGCTCTGCGTCGAGCCGTGGAGATACAGCTTGCCGTTCTGCCAGTAGGCCATGGCCGAACGGGTCTCGAGCGGCTGGTGACCGGTGGTCTGCTGATAGTGATCACGCTCGATGATGAGGTCGGCCTCGGCAAACCCCTTCTCGATGTCGCCGAACACCAGCGTCTCGGAGGCTGCCGCATCATGGGGGAACTTGCCCTCGGCCACCGATGCGGCCTGGGCGGCCGTCCACTTGAGCGTCTGCAGCGAGGGCCCGACGAACACGTTGCCCTCGGAGCGCCCGTTCGGGCCGCCGGGCTTCAGCGAGTCGAGCGGATCGATGACAAACGGCAGCGGCTCGAACTCGACCACGATCTTCTCGATGGCGGCGGCAGCCAGTTCCTCGGACTCGGCAGCCACAGCCACGATGGGTTCACCCTCGTAGAGCGGCTCCTTCGTCAGGGCCACTTCCGGGGCCACCGGAGGCCGGGGCGGCGCGGCCGGCGCGGCCGGGGCGCCAGCAGCGGGCGCGGCGGCGGCAGCCGCCGCCGCAGGCGCGGCCGTCCCAGCCGCGGGGGCCGCGGCACCCGCAGCCGCACCCGCAGCAGGACGCGCAGGCGCCGCCGCAGGGGCCGGAGCAGGCGGAGCGGGCGGAGCCGGCATGTCATCTGCCGTCAGCACGGCGAGCACACCGGGCATCGCCAGTGCCGCCGAGGTATCAATGCGGGTAATGCGCGCATGCGGACGCGGGCTGAGCAGCAGCTTGCAGAACAGCATGCCCTCGGCGCGGTAGTCCTCCGCATAGCGCGCCTTGCCGGTGACCTTCGCCACCAGATCGGGCGTGGTGTAGTTCTTGCCGATGAGCTTGTAATCCGCCATCGTTACGCCCTCCGCATCAGGTCGGCCGCATTCATCATGCAGTCGAGAATCTTGTTGTAGTCGGCGCAGCGGCACAGGTTGCCCGAGATGCCGTGTGCCAGTTCCGCGCGCGTCGGCTGGGGGTTGACCTTCAGGAAGCCCACCGTGGCCATCACAAAGCCAGGCATACAGAAGGCGCACTGGAAGCCCTGCCCGTTGACGACCGCCTGCTGCACGGGGTGCAGCGTGCCATCCGCCGCGGCGAGGCCTTCAATGCTGACAATCTTCTTGCCGCGCACCGAGTGCGTCAGCACCGAACACGCATAGTGCGGCACATCGTCGACCAGCACGGTGCACGCGCCGCATTCGGCGCGGTCGCATCCGAGCTTGGTCCCGGTCAGGCCCAGCTTGTAGCGCAGCGTGGTCGCCAGCGTCTCGTGCTTCGCCACGTCGACGCGGCGCTCCTGACCATTGACGTTGAGGGTGAGCAAGCGCTCGACGGCACCAGGCAGCGCGCTGTCCTGGCCGGCCACAGTGGCACGGAACATATAGGCCGATGCCGACACCGTGGCACCAGCGGCAATCACACCTTTGATGAAATTCCGACGGGTAAACCCGGCCTGCTCGCCGGACGCGGTCGTGTTCGGGCCTTCAGACATGGGACCTCCGGGAAAACGAGCGGATAGTAACAGATTTGCCCGCCACGGGAATACACGAAAAATCGCCCACCCCGCCGAACGGGTCAGACGCGCACCACCCGGCCTTCCGCCGCCCGGGTCAACCGGTCGCGAATGGCCGCCCCCAGGCCTGCCGTGCCCGCGTCGGTGGCCAGCACGAGGTCGGGGTGTTCGGCGTCCAGACTCCGCAGTGTCGCAAACAACGCCGCGGCCATGGTCTCGGGCCGCGCGCGCGAACCGCACGCCCGCACCAGCACGCGTCCCTGCGCCGCCAGTGCCGCCACGCTCGGGGCCAGCGCCAGCGCATCCTCCGCAGGCACCAGCAGTCCCACCCGACACCCACGGGCCGCCAGCGTACGCGCCTCGTGCTCGACGCGCCGGCGCACCGCGTCGACCGGCCCCACGTACAGCGTCAGGGGCGCGGAGGGAGCATAGTGGCGTAGCAGTTGTCCCGGGGCCACCTGCGCCTGGTCCGTGTCCCCGTGGGCCTCGCGCACGTGGATGTCCGGGACAACCGCCCGCAGTTGTTCCAGGGTCACCCCACCGGCCCGTCTCACCACCGGCGGCGTCACCGTGCAGTCGACGATGGTGGATTCCACCCCGACCTGCGTGGGTCCGGCGTCAAGAATGAGCGGAATGCGGCCCTCAAGCTCCTCGCGCACATGCTCGGCCGTCGTCGGACTCGGTCGTGAGAACCGGTTCGCACTCGGTGCCGCCACGGGCACGGATGCCGCCGTCAGTAGTGCTCGTGCCACCGGATGCGCCGGCACCCGGACGGCCACGGTGTCCAGACCGGCCGTCACCTCGTGGGGCACATCCGGATGCCGCGGCACAATGACGGTCAGCGGCCCTGGCCAGAAGGCACGGGCCAGCGTCAGCACCATCGGAGAGATGCGGCGGGCCACGCGGGCCAGATCGTGCACGTCCGCGACGTGGACAATCAGCGGGTCGGTCGAGGGGCGCCCCTTCGCCGTGAAGACACCCCGCACCGCATCGGCGTTCAGGGCGTTGGCCCCGAGGCCGTAGACGGTTTCCGTCGGAAAGGCAACCAGCCCACCACGCGTGAGCAGTGCCGCCGCCTCGGCGATGGCGTCAGGATCGGGCGGGGTCTGCGTGACCGCGCGCACGACGGTGGTCATGGCAGTGCCCCCTCGGCGATGTCGCGCAGTTGTTGGCTCCCAATCAGCAAGGTCACCACCCGTCCGTAGCCGGCCACCCCTGCCGTCGCCCCCTGCGACCGCAAGGCCCGGTCATAGACCCGCCACGCCGCACGATCGAGCCAGACCACACGCGCACGCTGGCGCTGGGCGGCGGCCTCGAGGTCGCGTCGCGGCCCCTCGGCGAGCGCCTCAAGCACCAGGGCCCGCGTGACCGGATGCAATTGGGCGGAGGCCTCGGTAACGAGCATGAGCCATGCACTGTAGCGCGACGGCGCATCGGCCCCCAGCGCGGTCAGCACGCCGACCACACTCGCATCCTCCTCGCGGGCGAATCCCGAGAGGTGGGCCCATTCGTGGGCCAGCACGGCGGGTCGCTCGGCGGGCGTCAGATCCGGGTTCACGTACGTCTCCAGGAAAAAAGGCGCCAACAGCCCACTGATGCCCACGGCCTTGAGATACGGCGCCAGCCACGGTCGCTTGGGCCGCGCAGGCACGGTCGTGCCACGGCGCCCCAGTTGGGCTTCCACCCGGTGCCACGCGGCCACAAGTGCGGGCGGCACATCGGCGGCCCCAGGAAATCCCGAGGCGTGCGCCTCGGCATAGCCGAGATTCGCCTCGCGCACCGCACGTTCGGCCAACGCGCGGACGGCCGACGGCGTCACCTTCGTCACCTCGACATCGGGAAGCCAGTGCTCAAGGGCAGGCGCCCGATAGTGATGTCCCCAGGCCAGCAGGAACCACAGATACACACCCGCACAGGCAACCAGGCTGCCCCTCATCCAGCGCCCCACGCGGCGAGGCCGGGCCCGCCAGCACGCCCGTGACCACAGCAGCCATCCGAGCGCGGCAGCGGACCCAACGAGTTCAGCCAAGGGCAGGCCGGTTCGATTCGACTGTGTGGTGAGCAACGCCTGAAGCCGAGGGTAGGCGTCGTTGCCGAGAAACATCGTGAGCGCCTCGGGCCACGGCATCAGGGCCGCAAGCGCGGCAGCTGCCACTGTCAGGCGCCTGAGGTGCGTCCGCATACCTGCGGCCTCACGGCGTGAGGCTTACTGAACGGTGAACGCGATTTCGTTGGACGAGGGGCTCATCCCGCAGGCGTTGCGGGCGTAGACGCGGGCAAACACGGGACCGGGCTGCACCAGGGCCGTGTAGGTGGTCTGGTTGCCAGGCACGGTGATCACCGCCCCGTTGCTCGACCCCGAGCTACTGCCGACCTCGAGCACGTAATTGATGATGGATTCTGTGCCCTCGGGGGCTTCCCAGACACCCGTCGCCACGCGGTCCACCAGCGTGTGGGTGAAGTTCCGGGGCGCATTGGGGGGAGCCGCGCAGGCGAACTGCTGTGAACCGGGGCGCGAAATGCCACCCTGCATCATCCAGAGGCCGGCCAGCACCACTGCCGCCACCGCCACCACCATTGCGACGATTCCGTTCTTGGTCATCTGCGCAGTTCCACGACAAAGCCGCGCCCCCGCTGGGGGCGCGGTGGCACGATGAGGTTGGTCGGGATGCCGGGATTCGAACCCGGGACCTCCTGCACCCCAAGCAGGCGCGCTAGCCAGGCTGCGCTACATCCCGATCGGAGACTTACTCACTTGCCACCGGAGCCGCCGAACCTGTTGTCCGACGCGCCCGGGCCTTCCGCCGCGGCGTTGGGTCGGAGGGCACCAGTTCAAGCTCTGGCACCGTGCTCGCATCGAGTCTCGCGAGCAACTCGCGCAACCCGTCCCGCACATGCCTCACCCGCACTCGCGCGTCCTCGTCCCAGGCCGGAGGCCGCTCGGGAGCCACTGGCTCCTGCGCGCCCTGCAGCCTCTCGAGCTGCCGTCGGACACCAGCCAGCGTCAACCCTTCGTCGAAGACCAGTGCACGTATCCGTCGCACCAGTTCGACGTCGTCAGGGCTGTAGAGTCGGGCGTTGCCGCCCTCCCCCTGACCCAGTTGCGGAAACTCCGCTTCCCACGAGCGCAGCACATACGCCGGGACACCGACGACGTCGCAGACATCGGCGGCCTTCATCCAGTCGCGCTCGGGGGCTGCCATGCACTAAACGTCCCGTAGTATACCGGGTTTCCCGAGGCCTTCGTCATTTTTCCTTGGCACCACGCTGCCCGTCGCGCGCCCCGTCACCGCCGCTGCGCCTCGACTCGCGCCGACGCACCGTGACGCGAATGGGCGACCCGAAGAATCCGTATTGCTCGCGCAACCGATTTTCGAGGTAGCGCAGATACGAAAAATGCAGTTCGGTGGCGACGTTGGTGAACAACACGAACGTCGGCGGGGCCACGGCCGTCTGGACCGCATACAGGATGCGCACCCGGCGCCGCCCGGACGCGACCGGTATGTGGGCGGACGTGATCTGCTCGATGAAGCGGTTCAGCTCCCCCGTCGACACGCGGGTGGTGCGCGCCTTGGCGACGCGGTCCACGGCCTCCAGAATCTTCGACGCCCGCTCGCCGGTCTTGGCGGACACATGCAGCACCGGTGCGAAATCGAGGAACTTCAGTCGATAGCGAAGATCCTCGTCAAACACTTTCGCCCCGTCAGGACCGTGGTCCTTCATGAGATCCCACTTGTTGGCCACGATCACGATGCCACGCCCCGCATCCACCGCGGCCCCGATGATGGCGGCGTCCTGGTCGGCAATGCCTGCCGTGGCATCCAGCACCAGCACCACGACATCGGCCCGCTCGATGGCCCGCCGCGCCAGCATCACGCTCAAGCCCTCGATGGCTCCGGCCTTCGCCACCTTCCCGGGTCGCCTGATGCCGGCCGTGTCCACCAGGCGCACCGCCTGACCGTGCCAGGTCAATACCGAGTCGACGGAGTCGCGCGTGGTGCCGGGCACCTCGGACACGATCATGCGCTCTTCGTGCAGCAGCAGGTTCACCAGCGACGACTTTCCGGCATTCGGGCGTCCGACGATCGCCACCGCGGTCTCGGGCGTGACCGGCACGGCTGCGCGCCGGGCCCCTGCCGGCAGGCGCGCGACCACGGCATCCATCAGGTCGCCCACCCCAGTCCCGTGCTCCGCCGACACCTCGAGGACCGGATCAAACCCGAGCCGGTGAAACTCGAGCGCGCCGTCGCGCGTCCGCCGGTCATCGGCCTTGTTGACCGCCACAATCACCGGCACACCCGTGGTGCGCACCGCGGCAGCCACCTCCTCATCGCCGGCGACGAGGCCATCCCGCCCGTCCACCACCATCACAATCAGATCAGCCGTCGCCAGGGCACGCTGGCCTCGCTCAATAACCAGCGCATGCAACGGGTCCTCGCTGGCGCCGAACAGGCCGCCTGTGTCGGTCAGGACAATGGGGCGGTCGTCCCATGTCACCGGGTGGGTGATGAGGTCGCGGGTCGTCCCGGGAATAGGCGCGACAATCGAGCGGCGCGTGCCGGTCACGCGATTGAACAGGGTCGATTTTCCGACGTTGGGACGACCCACAAAGACGACGACTGGCACGGAGCGTTGTGTCACAGGAGTCCTCCGATC
>JBIIDF010000084.1:0-10312 GCA_044238535.1 Vicinamibacterales bacterium | reverse complement strand
GCAGACCGAGGCGCCGCTCATCGTCAAACCCTACGTACCCCGAATGACGCAGTCGGAACTGCTGGCGCTGATGGTGGGAGGGATGGCCACCATCTCTGGTGGGGTCATGGCCGTCTACATCGGCATCGGCGCTGATCCCATTGCGATTCTGACAACGAGCGTGATGGCCGCCCCGTGTGGGCTGTACCTGTCGAAGCTGCTGCTGCCTGAGACCGAATCGCCCGAGACTGGCGGCGCGATTGGCCTGTCGGTCGAGCGTCAGCATGTCAACGCGATTGACGCGGCCTCGGCGGGGGCCGCCGACGGACTGCAACTGGCGCTGAACGTGGCGGCCATGCTCATCGCGTTTCTGGCGATCATTGCCCTGATTGACGCGGTGCTGGGCACGCTCTCCACCGGACTGACGCTGTCGACGGTGTTCTCGTGGGTCTTCGCGCCGGTGGCCTTCCTGATGGGCACGCCGGCGAAGGACATTCCCGTGATGGCCGACCTGCTCGGCACCAAACTGGTGGCCAACGAATTTGTCGCCTTCGTGAAGCTGACCGGCGCCTACAGCGCCACCATCGAACCGCAGACGCGCGTGCTGGCGACTTACGCGCTGACGGGCTTTGCGAATCTCGGATCGATTGGTATTCAACTGGGAGGCATCGGCGCAATGGCCCCGTCCCGACGTGGCGATCTGGCCCGGCTGGGCACACGCGCGCTGCTGGCCGGTTTCCTCGCGACGCTGGTGAATGCGTGCGTCGCCAGCATGTTCCTCTAGGGAGGTGGTGCCGTGTCGCAGTTTGATTACGCCGTAGAAGCCGCCGAGTTCCTGCGCGGCCGCGGATTTGTCGGGGCAGAGGCGGCCGTGGTGCTCGGGTCCGGGCTCGGTGCCTTTGCCGAGGGCCTCTCCGATGCCTTTGCCGTGCCGTACGCCGACATTCCGCACTGGCCAGCCTCCGGCATCCTCGGGCACGCCGGACGCCTCGTGGGGGGGCGGGTGCGCGGCCGCCGGGTCATGGCCCTGTCGGGACGCGTGCACCTCTACGAGGGGCATCCGCTGACGTCGGTGACGTTTGCGATGCGTGTGCTGGGACGTCTCGGAGTACCGGTGGTCATCCTCACCAATGCGGCCGGCGGCATCAACACGCGGTTCGGCCAGGGGGCGTTGATGCTGATTGACGATCACATCAACCTGATGGGCACCAATCCGCTGATTGGCCCCAATGACGAACGATTCGGTCCGCGGTTTCCCGACATGAGCGAGGTCTACTCGAGCCGGCTGCGGACCCTGGCCCGCCAGGCCGCGGAGGCCGCCGGTGTCACCCTGGAGCACGGCGTCTATCTCGGCGTGCACGGTCCGAGCTTCGAGACCCCTGCGGAGATTCGCGCCTTCAGGACCTGGGGAGCCGATGCCGTGGGCATGTCGACGGTGCCCGAGGCCATCGTGGCCCGGCACATGGGGCTCGAGGTGCTGGGCATCTCCTGCATCACGAACATGGCGGCCGGCGTGCTGCCACAGACACTCAATCACGAGGAAGTAATGGAGACGGCGCGTCGTGTCGGGGCGGCGTTTGTCAGCCTGCTGGAGGGCACCGTTGAGCGCCTCTGATCGGCTGGTGGAGGCGGCGCGCGCCGCACGCGACCGGGCGGTGGCCCCCTACTCGCACTTCAAGGTCGGCGCGGCCCTGCAGGCCGCGGACGGCACGATCATCACCGGCTGCAACGTCGAGAACGCCAGCTACGGCCTGACGATCTGTGCCGAACGCGTGGCGGTGGTGAAGGCGCTCTCGGAAGGCCATCATGCATTCACGCGTCTGGTGGTCGTGACCGACACCGAGGAGCCCACCTCGCCGTGCGGGGCGTGCCGCCAGGTGCTGTGGGAATTCGCGCCCGACCTCGAGGTGGTGCTGGCAAATCTGCACCGCATCACGGCCGTGACGACCCTGCGCGATCTGCTACCGCTGGCCTTCAACAGCCACCTCCTGCGCCGCCCGTAGCCGGCTGATGCCGGTATGATCGGGAGCATGCTTCCGACCATCGCCTGGGACGGCGACGCGATCATCATGGTCGACCAGCGCAAGCTGCCGGTGACCGAAACCTATGTCACCTGCCGCACGGTGACCGAGGTGGCCAAAGCCATCCGCACCATGGTGATTCGCGGTGCGCCGGCCATCGGGGTGTGTGCGGCCATGGGGCTGGCGCTGCAGGCGGCGCGCAGCACGGCCACGGGCACGCGGCAATTCGCCACCGAGTTCCAGAAAGCCTGTGACCTGCTGGCAGGCACGCGCCCCACGGCGGTGAACCTGTTCTGGGCCATCGATCAGATGAAGCAGGCGCTGGCGCACGGGGTGCAGGCCGGCGAGTCTGTGGACCAGCTCCGCACCCGCCTGCGTCTGACAGCCGACCGGCTGCACGACGAGGACGTGGCCAGTTGCCGGGCGATCGGCCGCTACGGGGCGACGCTGGTGCCGGCGCACGCCCGTATCCTCACCCACTGCAATGCAGGCGCGCTGGCGACGGCCGGCTACGGCACGGCCCTCGGCGTCATTCGCGGAGCGGTCGACGCCGGGCACCGGGTCTCGGTGCTGGCCGACGAGACGCGTCCCTTCCTGCAGGGCGCCCGCCTCACCGCGTGGGAGCTCACGAAGGACGGCATCGACACCACGGTCATCACCGACAACATGGCTGCCGCCATGATGCAGCAGGGCCAGGTGGACCTGGTGGTGGTCGGTGCCGATCGCATCGCGGCCAACGGTGACGCCGCGAACAAGATCGGCACCTATGGACTGGCCGTGCTGGCACACGCCCACGGACTGCCGTTCTATGTCGCAGCCCCCTGGTCCACCGTCGACCTGTCCACGCCCACAGGGGCATCGATTCCCATCGAAGAGCGACCGGCCCGGGAAGTGACGCACGTTGGCGCCACTCAGGTCGTGCCCGATGCGGTGGCGGTGCGCAACCCGTCGTTCGACGTGACGCCGGCCCGCTACATCACCGCGATTGTCACGGACCGCGGCATCTTCCGCCCGCCCTTTGCCCTTGACGCTGATGCATCTGCTCGCCATTGAGTCGTCCTGCGACGAAACTGCTGCGGCCATCGTCGAGCGGGTGAGCGACGAGGCGCGGCCGTGGGTGCTGCGTTCGAACGTCGTGGCATCGCAGACCGCCATTCATCGTGAGTGGGGCGGGGTGGTGCCGGAACTGGCGTCACGGCAGCATGTGCGCGACATCTCGGGCGTGGTGCGCGAGGCGCTGTCGCAGGCGGCGATCGACTGGCCGCAGGTGGACGCGCTGGCCGTCACGCAGGGCCCGGGCCTCGTCGGGTCGCTGCTGGTGGGGATTGCGTTTGCGAAGAGCGCCGCGTGGGCCCTGGGCCGACCGCTCATTGCCGTGCACCATCTCGCCGGCCACATCGAATCGTTGTGGCTCGAGCACGGACGGCTGCCGCTGCCGGCAGTCGTGCTGGTGGTGTCCGGTGGACATACCAACCTCTACGTCGTCCCGCGCGAGGGTGAGTATCAGCTGCTGGGGCGTACCCGCGACGATGCGGCGGGCGAGGCGTATGACAAGGTCGCCAAACTGCTCGGGCTGGGATACCCGGGCGGTCCGGTGATTGACCGGCTCGCGGCCGAGGGCGATCCGCTGGCGATTCGGTGGCCCGGCACACGCCTGACCAATCCTGACCGGAATGCGCCCGACCGGGACGGCCGGTTCGACTTCAGCTTTTCGGGCCTCAAGACTGCCGTGCTCCGACACGTGCGGCTGCGGCAGGAGGCCCTCGGCACCGCGGTGTTGCCCGACGCCGAGGTGCGTGACATCGCCGCGAGCTTCCAGCGTCGTGTGGTCGAGACGCTGACGGACCGCCTGTTTCTGGCCGCCCGGTGGACCGGCGCACGCAGCATCGGCATTGCCGGAGGCGTCTCGGCGAATCGTCAGCTGCGCGAAGCGGCGCAGGTGCGCGGGGCGTCGCTCGAGATACCGGTGTATGTGCCGAGGCTGTCGCTCTCCACCGACAATGCCGCCATGATCGGCGCCGCGGGATTGCGTCAGCTCGAGCGTGGACGGCTGGCACCGGCCGACCTGAATGCATCAGCCTCGCTGACGCTGGTGTAACGTAGCGGCATGCAGGTGACACGAGAGGCCGCATGGCGGCTGCTGACCGAATGGACGCAGGGCGACAGTCTCCGGAAGCATGCGCTGGCCGTCGAGGCTGCGGTGCGCGGCTATGCGCGCATGCAGGGTGCCAGTGAAGACGAGTGGGGCGCAGTGGCGCTGCTGCACGACTTCGACTACGAGCGCTATCCCACGCTGGGCGACCACCCGCTGAAGGGCTGCGAGCATCTGACGGCGCTGGGTTACCCCGAGTGGGTCATGCGCGCGATTCTGTCGCATGCGTGGGAATTCACGCACGTGATGCCCGAGACCCCGCTCGAGCGGGCCCTGGTGGCGTGCGATGAGATGGCCGGCTTTGTGACGGCCGCGGCCCTGGTCAGGCCCAGCCGCAGCCTGCTCGACCTGGAAGCCTCGTCGGTGAAAAAGCGGATGAAGGACAAGGCGTTTGCGCGGGCCGTGCCTCGCGAGCATCTGGAAAAGGGTGCCGAGCTCATGGGGCTGCCACTCGAGCAGCACATCGCGAATGTCATTGCGTTCATGCGCGTCGAGGCCGATGCGCTTGGGCTGCGCGGAACCGTGACCGAGGCCCCTTCGTCTACCCCTTCTGCATGAGCCTGCAGGCACCGGTCCCTCAGACCCCGACCGCCTCCCCAGGGAGCGGGGCACCCGTGGTGGTCTGCGAGGGGCTGTCGGTGCACTACGGCACCCATCGTGCCCTCGACCAGGTGTCGGTGGTGTTCCCGCCGGGAGCCGTCGGGCTGCTGGGCCCGAACGGGGCCGGAAAAAGCAGCCTGATCAAGGCCGTGCTCGGGTTGGTGTCTCCGGCTGCCGGTCGCGTATCGGTGCTGGGGCACGACGTGGCTACCGACTCGCTGCGGGTGCGGGCCCGGGTGGGCTACATGCCAGAGCATGACGCGCACATTCCCGGCATGACGGCCGTCCGGTTTGTGGCGTATTGCGGGGAACTTGCCGGATTGCCCCGCGCCAGTGCGATGCAGCGGGCACACGAAGTGCTGTTCTACGTGGGCCTTGGCGAAGCGCGCTATCGCACGGTCGACACCTACTCGACCGGCATGAAGCAGCGCATCAAGCTGGCACAGGCGCTCGTGCACGACCCCGATCTGCTGCTGCTCGATGAACCGACCAATGGGCTCGATCCCCGCGGCCGCGATGACATGCTCGGGCTGATTGCCGACCTCGCTCACCGCAAGGGGGTGAACCTTGTGCTGTCGTCGCACCTGCTGCCCGATGTGGAGGCCACCTGCCGGCACGTGGTGGTGATGCATCAGGGCGCGGTCGCTGCGGCAGGGCCCCTGACCGAATTGATCGGCCACCGCGGACGGCTGTACGAACTCCGCATCAAGGGCCATGGTCCCGCCTTTGCCGCGGCGCTGCGTGCCGAAGGCGTGGAGTGTCACGACACGGACGAGGCCACCTGGCGGGTGCTGGTGCCGCAGGGCGTGGCGGACGTCGAGACCCACGGGGCCCCGGGCCACGATGCCGGCGTCATGTGGCTGTGCGCTGTGGCGGCGCGCGAGGGCGTGCAGGTGCGGCACGTGCGTGCATCAACGCACTCGCTGGACGATGTCTTTGCGCGTGTCGTCGGAGGGGAACGGTAGCGATGCCGATTCACGACCAGGGATACCAGCGATACGCCGGGCACCGCATCGGGCCCGGCCGCGCATGGCAGGTCATCGCCCGCGCGGGCATTCAGACCTTCGTCGCCCGTCGGGCGTTCCTGGGCCTGCTGCTGCTGTCGTGGACACCATTTCTCGCCGGGGCGGTCCAGGTGTATCTGTCGTCCAGCTTCGAGCAGGCGGCATTCCTCGCGCCGAACAACAGGACCTTCTGGGATTTTCTCGAGCGGCAAGGTTCCTTTGCGTTCCTGATCACCGTCTGGGTGGGTGCCGGTCTCATCGCCGACGATCGACGGGCCCATGCCCTGTCGCTGTATCTGTCGAAGCCGCTCACGATCGTCGACTACGTCGTCGGCAAACTGGCCATTCTGCTGCTGCTGCTGGCGGCGGTCATCTGGGCACCGGCCATGGCCCTGCTGCTTGTGCAGTCGGCCTTCGCCGGATCGTTCGAATTCGTGCGCACGCACCTGTCACTCGTGCCGGCCATCACCGTGTATTCCCTGACCACGATGGCGCTGTCGTCGCTGACGATGCTGGCCCTGTCGTCGCTGTCGTCGAGCAGCCGGTTTGTCGGCATCATGTACGCGGGCGTGATTTTCTTTACGCAGGCGATCACGCGGGTGCTCTCGTCGGCGACGGGGATGCCGGTCTGGAACCAGCTGTCGCCACTTGGCGCCCTCGACCGCGTGGGGCAGGCCATCTTCGGCCTCGATGGGGCAGGGCAGCCGGGCCTGTGGCCGGCGCTGGGGCTGCTGGTGGCGCTGCTGGTGGCGTCGGTGCTGACGCTCCGCTGGCGGGTGCGCGGGATGGAGGTGGTGTCATGACGCCGCTGGTGCAGGCCACGCATCTATCGAAGTGGTACGGGCAGGTCAGCGGTCTCAACGACATCACGGTCACGATTCCCCCGGGGATCACCGGGCTGCTTGGCCCGAACGGGGCCGGCAAGTCGACGTTCATGAAACTGATCACCGGCCAGCTGCAGCCCAGTCAGGGCGCGCTGGCGGTGATGGGCGAGCCGGTGTGGGGCAATCCCGGGATGTATCGGCGGATGGGATTCTGCCCCGAGCAGGACGCGTTTTACGAACGCATGACGGGCCTCGAGTGGGTGACGGCGCTCGTGCGGCTGAACGGATACACCGACGAGGAGGCCCGACAGGCGGCGCGTGAGGCACTGGCGGTGGTCGACCTGCTGCCGGTCGCTGACCGGAAGATCGGCGCGTACAGCAAGGGCATGCGGCAGCGGGTGAAGCTGGCCCAGGCGCTGGCCCACCAGCCGGAGCTCGTGGTGCTGGATGAACCGCTGACCGGCATGGATCCGCTGATGCGTCGGTCGACTATCCGTGCCATCCGCCAGTGGGCGAAGCAGGGCCGGCACGTGATTGTGTCGAGCCACATCCTGCACGAAGTCGAGGCGATGACCTCGAACATCCTCCTCATCAACAACGGGCGTATCGTGGCGGACGGGGATGTGCACCAGATCCGCGACCTGCTCGACACGCATCCGCACACCGTGTCGATTCAGACGGCCGAGCCCCGGCTGCTGGCCCAGCATCTGCTGCGCGAGGAGGGCGTGCTCTCGCTGCGGCTCTCCGAGCAGCACCTCGTGGTCGAGACGCAGCGCCCCGACGCTTTCTATGCGAGGGTCACCGCACTGGCCGCGTCCGGCGACGCCGGGTCGATCGCCGCGATCGAGTCGACCGACGACAATCTGCAAGCGGTGTTCCGCTATCTGGTGAAAGCATGACGCGTCCCTACTGGACATCGGCGTGGCGGGTGTTCGACCTGTCGATTGGCGAGATGATCTGGTCACGCCGCACGGTCTTCATGGCGCTCGTCGTGGGATTGCCCGTGGTGGTGGCCGCTATTGTCCGCCTGCTCGAGGTGTTCGGCATCACCGCCCTGCGTGTGAACGGCCAGGCGATGGGCGGCACGAGCCTGTTCGGGCTGATGCTGTGGCTGCTGTTCCTGCGGTTTGCCGTGCCGGTGCTGGCGGTGTTCTACGGGACCGCCCTCATTGCCGATGAAGTGGATGACCGCACGCTGACCTACCTGTTCACGCGTCCCATTCCCCGGGGCAGCGTGCTGCTGGGCAAGTATCTGGCCTATCTGGTCTGCACGTCCCTGGTGGTGCTGCCCGGCGTGATGCTGACCTACTTCCTGCTGACACCACTGGCGCAGGTGGGCGCCACGTTTCTGTCACTGCTGGTTGACCTCGGGTTGCTGGCGGCCGGTCTGACGGCGTACGGTGCCCTGTTCGCGCTGGTCGGGGCGTGGTTCCGGCGTCCCCTGGTGGTGGCCCCGGCCTTTGTCTTCGGGTGGGAATCGGTGGTGCTGCTGCTGCCCGGCTCGCTCAAGCAGTTCACGGTGGCCTACTATCTGCAGGGCCTGGTCCCGCATGCGATGCCGGCTGACGGTGGCATCACGGCACTGCTGCAGGGGCTGGTGACCGACTCGCCGTCGGCGCTCGCGTCGATCGGGGCGCTGGCGGCCATCACGGGTGGCGCCCTGGTGCTGGCTGTGCGCGAGGTGGAACGGCGAGAGTATGTGCTGCCGCAGTAGCGATGCTGCGGTATGGACGGGAACCCGGCGACGATGCCGGCCGTATCAGGCTTCAGAGGCGACGCAATGACCAGACAAGCGCGAGTAGCAATGATGGCCGGTGTGGGTGTGCTGACCCTGGGGGTGGGGGCGGGCCTGCTGGCGGTGTTCGGCATGCCGGTGTCCCTCGGCTCCGCGCCGGCCGGTCCTCCGGAGTTGCAGCATGTGCCCCAGGACGCGGCCGTCGTCGCCTACGCGGACGTGCGTCGCCTCATGTCGTCAGACCTGCGGCAGAAGCTGGGTGCCCTGGCGGTGTCGCCGAAGTCCCCGACGCCCAATGAATTCGAGCAGAAGACCGGATTGAACATCGCGCAGGACATCGACACGGTGACCGTGGCCCTGGTCCCCGGTGGTCAGGGAACGGCATCGGCTGCCAGCCCCGAGGTCGTGGTGCTGGCGCGTGGCCGATTCGAGGCGTCCCGGCTCGAAGCGCTGGCCCTGCAGGAAGGCGGCGCTGCGACCGACTATCGGGGCATCCGCGTCCTGACGCTGAAGGACGAGCAGGGGCCGCCGGCAGCGCTGGCGTTCCTGGCGTCCGACCTGGTGGCCTTCGGGCCGGCACCCATGGTGCAACGTGCCATCACGGCCTCACTCGACCGACGCAATGTGCTCTCGAATACCGATGTCATGCGTCTGGTGGCCCAGCATGACGGCATGCACGCGTGGGCGGTGGGCCGATTCGACGAGCTGATGTCTGCCGCGCGCGTCGACCGATCGAAGGCGCCGGCTGCACTGCCGGCCGTCTCGTGGATCTCGGCCTCCGGGACGCTCGGCACGTCCATCGATGGTGTCGTGACGGCCGAGGCGCGCGACGAGGCGGCCGCGGCGCAACTGCGCGATGTCTTGCGGGGGATGCTCGCCCTCGGTCAACTGCAGAGCGGGAAGGCCGCTGCGCTGGCGACGCTCGCGCAGAGCATCCAGTTGAGTGGCGAAGGGCGCACGGTGTCGGTGGCGTTCAGCCTGCCGACGGAGGCACTGGTCGCCATGGCGCAGCAGGCGGCGGATGCCCGCGAGGCGCGTCCGGCGCGATAAGCTGTCGGGTGATGACGATTACCACCGTTGGTGTACTAGGCTGCGGCCTGATGGGTTCCGGTGTAGCGCAGGTGGCCGCTGCCGCTGGATTTCGCACGATCGTGCTCGAGACCAGCGACGAGGCACTGGCGCGGGGCCTGGCGCGGATCCACAAGTTTCTGAACGACGGCGTTGCCAAGGGAAAGGTGACGGCCGAGGTGCGCGATACCACACTGGCGCACCTGTCGGGCACGACGCAGTATGCGGACCTCGCCCCCTGCGACCTGGTGATTGAAGCCATCGTCGAGGACCGTGCCGCGAAGGCACGCGCCTACGCGGAGGTCGAGGCCGTCGTCTCGCCGACCTGCCTGCTCGCGTCGAATACCTCGTCGCTCTGTATCACTGAGCTTGCAGCCGCGACCCGCCGCCCCGATCGCTTCGGGGGCCTGCATTTCTTCAATCCCGTCCCGCTCATGAAGCTGGTCGAGGTGATCAGGGCCCTGCCCACGTCGAGCGAGACGGTTGAGGCGCTGACCGGGTTTGCCCGTGCCCTGGGCAAGGAGCCCGTGGCGGCGCCTGACCGCAGCGGCTTCATTGTCAATCGCCTGCTGATTCCGTATCTGCTCGATGCGATTCGCTGCTACGAAGGCGGATTGGGCTCACGCGAGGATATCGATGCGGCCATGAAGCTCGGCTGCGGGCACCCGATGGGGCCCCTGACGCTGGCCGATTTCATCGGACTCGACACGACCCTCTCGATTGCCAACATCATGTTTGATGAATACCGCGAAACGCGATTCGCGCCTCCGCCGCTGCTGAAGCAGATGGTGCTGGCGGGATACCTCGGCCGGAAATCAGGGCGAGGCTTTTACACCTACTGAGGTTTCTGGGCGGGCGCGGCCTTGAGCCGTGCCAGCATGCGCCGCGCCGTCTCGCGGTGGCCCGCATCTTCGGCCGCCCATGCGGGG
>JBIIDF010000370.1:0-2862 GCA_044238535.1 Vicinamibacterales bacterium | reverse complement strand
ACTGCTCCCGACCAACCGCTGCGTATGATTCGCGGGGTTTCCGCACACCATGCAGATGGCCCGCGTCTTGGTGATGAACTCCGCCACGGCCAGCAGTTGCGGCATCGGCTCGAAGGGCTTCCCCAGATAGTCCTGATCGAGGCCGGCCACAATCACGCGCACCCCCCGCGCGGCGAGGGTGGCGCAGGCGGCCGGCAGTTCGGCGTCAAAGAACTGCCCTTCATCGATGCCGACCACTTCGGTCTCGACCCGCACACGATCGAGCAGTTCGACGGCCGTCGCGGCCGTATCAGCCGGAATCCGCAATTCGCTGTGCGACACAATGTGGTCGTCGCCGAATCGGGTGTCGACCGACGGCTTGAAAATCTGCACGCGCTGTCGGGCGATCTGGGCACGGCGCAGCCGGCGGATGAGCTCTTCGCTCTTCCCGCTGAACATGCTGCCTACGATGACTTCAATCCACCCGGTCGCAGGCGTGCGGACCACATCCATAAGGGGACACTCTCCCGGCCGGCGCCGGCGATGCCGGCCCCGCCCCTGGGCGGGTTCAGGCGCGTGCCTGGTACTCGCCCGTCTCGGTATTGACGCGGATCACATCGCCCTCGCTGATGAAGGGCGGCACGTTGACGACGACGCCCGTCTCGAGTGTGGCGGGCTTGAGCTGATTGGTCGCCGTGGCCCCCTTGATGCCCGGCACGGTCTCCACCACCTTGAGGTCCACCGTCTGGGGCAATTCCACGCCGACCGGTTCCTCTCCATAGAACTCGACGCGAATCAGCATCTCCGGCTTGAGGAAGCCGACACCGTCCCCGAGGGCATCCTCGGTGAGGTGCACCTGCTCGTAGGTGTCGGTATCCATGAAGTGGTACCCCTCGCCATCGGCGTAGAGGTACTGCATTTCCTTCTCCTCGAGGGTGGCACGCTCAATCACGTCTTCCGACCGCGCCTTGTGGTCGGCCATCGCCCCGGTGCGCAGGTTGCGCATCTTGAGCCGCACAAACCCGCGAAGGTTTCCGGGGGTCACGTGCTGGCGGTCGTGAATGCGGAACAGCTCGTTCTCGAACTTAATGATCATGCCCTTGCGGAGCTGGGTGGCGAGGAGAGTATCGGCCATGCGGGGTTCTCGGGAATAGAGGAAAACTTCGCCATGTTAGCATGGGGCTGCTGTGCCCCTCTCGCACTGGGACCCGTTCCGGGACCTTGTGGTTATTCAACATCGCCTCGACCGGCTGCCGCTCACCGGTGCCGCCGGATGGGCCCCACCCGCGGACGTGTACGAGACAGACGCGGCGCTGGTCATCACCGTGGAAGTCCCCGGGCTTCCGCGTGAGGCCATCACGCTGGCCGTGCATGACGGGCGGCTCGTGGTGGAGGGGCGCCGCCCCCCCCGCTCGCCGGACGCGACCTGCCATCAACTGGAACGCGGACACGGGGCGTTTGCGCGCCCGTTTCCCCTGCCCCCGTCCGCCGACGCGGACCGGATCACCGCAGCGCTGGCCGACGGCGTCCTGACCATCACGGTTCCGCTACAGTCGGCCATGGGCGCACGTCGCATCGATGTCCGTTGACCCCACGCAGGAACTGACCATGCTGAAACGATTCGTTCTGACCGCCGGCCTCATTTCTGTGGGCGTCATTGGCGGCCTCGTGCTGGCAGGCCGCATCCACGTGCAGCAGGATGCCGCAGCCGTGGTCTCCGACGGAGTCACCGACCAGACGGGACCCGCACGACAAGGGGCATCCGCACCGTCGAGCCCCGGCCCTGACTTCACGGCCGTTGCCGAACGCACGATCAAGGCCGTCACGAACATTTCCGCCGTGCAGGTCGTGCGGCAGCCGAATTCGCCCTTCGCGAACGACCCGTTCTTCCAGTACTTCTTCGGCGACGGCGACCCCGGAGAAATGTTCGGCTACCGCAACCGCTACGAATCGTCACTGGGCTCCGGAGTCGTGATTTCGTCCGACGGGTACGTCGTGACCAACAACCATGTCATCGGTGACAACACCGCCGAGGTCAGCGTCTCGATGGGTGATCGGCGCGAACTCAAGGCGACGGTGGTCGGCGCCGATTCCTGGACGGACCTGGCGCTGCTGAAGGTCGACGCGACCAATCTCCCGGTCATTCCGTGGGGAGACTCGTCCACGCTCAAGGTCGCCGAATGGGTCATGGCCATTGGCAATCCCTTCTCGCTGAACCAGACGGTGACGCTGGGCATCGTGTCGGCCCTCGGCCGCGCGGGAATGGGCATTTCGACTTATGAGGATTTCATCCAGACCGACGCCGCCATCAACCCCGGCAATTCAGGTGGGGCCCTCATCAACAGCCGGGGTGAGCTCATCGGCATCAACACCGCCATCTACTCGCAGAGCGGGGGCTATCAGGGCATCGGCTTCGCGGTGCCCAGTAATCTCGCACGACGGGTCATTGACGACCTGAAGAAATACGGCGAGGTGCGGCGTGGCTCACTCGGCTACCTCGACGTGGCTCCGCTGACCACGCGCCTTGCTGAGGAACTGCGCGCGCCTGGCACCGACGGCATCGTCATCACGCAGATGAGCCGCACCTCGTCAGCCTACCGGGCCGGGTTGCGGCCAGGCGACATCATCCGCGCGGTGAACGGCGAAGCCATCACGAACACGGGGCAGTTCGTCCGGCATATCGCCGACACGGCCATCGGTTCCACGGTGCGCATCGAGGTGCTGCGCGGCGGACAGACAGAGACCATCCGCGCGCAAGTGGAAAAGCAGGAACCCCGGGCCACGCGCGGCAGACGGCAGTGACACGGTCATGACGCCGACGCCGGACGCCGTCTCCGACCAGTCGATGGCGCTGATCGCCGCCCTGCTGTTTACGGTGGCCCT
>JBIIDF010000369.1:0-2865 GCA_044238535.1 Vicinamibacterales bacterium | reverse complement strand
CATGAACAGAATCACGGCCTGCGTCGCCTTGCTGTATGCCATCGTGTCCGCCCCGACCGCCGCGTTCGCCCAGTCGTCTGGCGGACCGACGCAATCGATCAACGGCAATCCCTTTGGTGTGCTGCTCGGCTGGTTCAATGCCGAGTACGAGCGGAAGGTCACTGACGCGGCGGCGGTGGTGGTGGGGGGCTCGTACTGGGACGCCGATGGCGACAACGAGGCCTACATGAACGGCGACGTGATGGTGCGGTACTTCCCGCAGCAGCGGGCGCTGCGGGGCTTCTACGTCGGGACCAAGGTAGGCCTCACCCGAACCGAGAGCGCGCGCACCCGGTTCGGGATTGGTGTGGATGCGGGATACCAGTGGACCCTGGGACCCGACGGCCGGTTCTATCTGGCGACCGGCTTTGGCCTGAAGCGCCTCTTCGGCAAGAGCGACGACTGGTACGCACCGGATGTCGTGCCCACCTTCCGCATTGTGAACGTCGGCATCGCGTTTTAGCACACGGCGGGCTAGTGCCCGCCGAACTGCAGCGACAGGCTGCCGCTGACGCCGCGCAGATGCGGTTGCATGACGTCAGTGGCCCCGATGAAGCGGTACCCGATGCCGCCGTCCACCCGGAGCCACCGGTTGACATTCCAGAAGGCATTGAGTCGCGGCTCGGCGACCCCGATGGTGTCGGAGAGCCGAACGGGCGTCGACCCTGGCAGCAGCAACGGGCGTCCCGTGCGAGGGTCGGGGCGGCCCGGACCGCCCGGCATGCTCCACTCGCTCAGCGGACGCGTGATGGTGGCTGTCCCGAGGCCCAGGAAGATCCCGGGCGTCAGGCCGGTGGTCTGCGTACCGCCGATGCTGACCGTCACTAGCGCGCCGCCATACTGCATCTCGAATTCGCGCGTGCGGTTGGCCAGCACGTAGCCAGCCGCTCCGACGAAGAGCGTACGGTCCAGCTGCCAGCCTGAAGAGGCCCCGACCAGCGTGGCGGTGTGGTCGTTCACCGTCGTGATGCGTACTTCGGGCGCGAAGACAAACCCGTTCTGCATCTGGCGCACCTGCATGGATGAGGTGGCCTGGGCGGTCGCGGTGGTGGTGGTGGCCGGGGCGGCCTGCTGGGCATGCGCGATACCGACGGTGGCCGCCGCACAGAGCGCCGCAGCCATCAGGGGACGCATTGCGCGGACGAGGACGCGGGCGCTCATCGCGAGAGGCTCACGTTGAGAGTGAGGGTGTCGCCGGCCCGTACGTCGACGGTGCGGCGGTAGGGGGCGCGGCCACTGGCGCTCACCTCGATGGTGTGGGTGCCCTCGGGCAGCTCCACCAGAATCGGGCCGGTCCCTTCCGGAACGCTCCACTCTTCGCCGTCAATCACGAGACGGGCATCGGACGGCTGGACTCGAATTGACACACTGCCGAAGCCGGCGGCGTTGACGTCGGGCGCAGCGGGCGCGGCGGGGCGGGTGCCCATCGGCCCCATGGGGAACGGCGGCTGGCCCATGCCCCCCTGAGGCGGCATCGGGGGCGGCGGCATCTGCGGCATCCGGCGCATGTCGGGCATGTCAGGCATCTGCGGCATCGACGGACGCCCCATGGCCGACGGGCGCGGGCCCGAGTATTCGCCGGGCTGCAGCGGCTGCATGTCGAGCCGCACGTCGAGCGTGGCATTGGGCCTGAACAGCAGGCGCTGCGATTCGGTGCGGTAGCCGTCGAGGTAGATGGTCACTTCATGCTCGCCGGGTTCCACCTGCAGGCGCTGGAAGAATCCATCGAAGTCATCCACGAGACCTGCGAGGGCCCCGTCAATGTAGACCTCAGCCTGTCGCGGCCGCACCTGCAGGCGGGCCGAGCCGAACGGCTGCCCCCAGCCGCCCCAGCCGCCACCCCAGCCGGGCCCCCATCCGCCGCCCCAGGCGCCGGGGCCATACCAGCCCTGACCATACCAGGGGCCGCCGGCAAAGCCCCAGCCCATCCAGGACGGGTCGTAGAAGCCATATCCCCAGCCTCGGTAGAACGAGGCCGGATAGGCGCGGCGCACGCCGATGCCGATTCCCACGCGGGCACGGGGCGCGACGATGACGGGACGTGCGGGCACGGGTTGTACCACCACCGGTGGACGCCCGCCCCCGCCCCCGCCACCACCGGGTCGGCCCCGGCGTTGCGCATCGGCCGAAAGGGGCCAGAGCAGGGTCAGAGCGAATACTGCCAGGGGAAGCAGCAGGCGGAGCGACAGTCGTTGCGGGTTCATGAGGCACTCTCCAGACGGCAGGCGGCTACCGGCTCCTACAGCAAGCGGTGTGCCAGCCGGTGCTGACCTCCTGCGGTGACACAACGGTCAGGGCCAGGTGCGCCGCAGTTCGTCGATCAACGCCCGTCGAATGTCCCGGAATTCCTCCATGACAGAGAGGCCCTCGGTCGTGCGCGTCAGAAACGCCATGTTGGCCTCGCGTCCCGTCAGCAGAAATTCCGGCAGGGCCACCGTGTACGAGATCTCGGGTTCGACCCTGAGGCCGTTCACCTGCCACCCCGTAGCCGTCGGCACGAGCGAGGCACTGTGGTGGAGGTAGCCCCCTTCGCCGGCATTCTTCCGCCCGGCCTCCAGCACGCGCTGGAGGAGGGCACCGGTCATGCGGACCTGCACAATCTTCCCGCCGAAGGGCATCACCCTGATGACGTCGTATTCGGTGAGCGGTCCTGGTGGCATCACGTCATCGATGCGGACCGACCCACCGTTGAGAAGTCCGACCGTGGCCCCCGTCTCACGCACCATTCCGGCCACGATGAGGTTGGTGAGCGGACCGGGGCGGTTGCGCACCGTCGCTTCCCGCCCGTCGAGGGACACCGGCAGCGTCACGACCGCCGCCTCGGGT
>JBIIDF010000083.1:0-10329 GCA_044238535.1 Vicinamibacterales bacterium | reverse complement strand
GCGGCCCGCCGCAGTGCGGAGCCGGTTCTGAGCCCGTCGAGCCGCGAACCACTCAGCATTCATTTCAGTGATGCCGGCCTGCGCGACATCCTCAGCTTCATCGGTGCGGCCACTGGTATCAACGTCACCTACGACCGTGAATTCCAGGATCGCGACATCACACTGGATCTGGAAGGCGTCACGCTCGAGCAGGCCCTCCAGCAAATCATGGTGGCCAATCAGTTGTTCTACCGGGTCCTGAGTGAACGCACCATCATCGTGGCGGCGGACAACACCCAGAAGCGCACCCAGTACGAAGAGCAGGTGATCCGCACGTTCTATGTGTCCAATGCCGACGCCACGGAACTGACCGCCACGCTCACCGGCATTATCCGGGTGGGCGGTCAGGCCATCGCCCCCACCTTTGTGGCCAACAAGGCGGCCAACACCATCACGGTGCGGGCCACCGCGGCGGCCATGCAGGTGGTCGAGCGGGTGATTCAGGCCAACGACAAGCCGAGAGCAGAAGTCATCCTCGACGTGCAGATTCTCGAGGTGAATCGCGAACGCGCCAAACAGTACGGTCTGAACCTCTCCGACTACACCGTCGGAGGTGTGTTTTCTCCCGAAGTCAGCCCCGGTAGTATCACGACCACGACCACGGGCACCGGCTCAGGGGCTGGCGCCGTCACAGGCACGGGCAGCACCAGTTCGTCCACATCCTCATCGGGTGGCCTCTTCAACATGAACACCGTGTCGAACGGCATTAGCGCCGCAGATTTCTATCTGTCGGTCCCCTCAGCCGTGATGCGGTTCCTCGAGAGTGATTCGTCCACGAAGACGCTCGCCAAACCGCAGCTGCGGGGCACGGAGGGCCAGAAGCTCGAACTGAATCTGGGTGAGGAAGTGCCGGTGCCCAGCACCACGTTTCAGCCCCTGGCTGGCGGAGGCGCCGCCAGCCAGCCGCTGACCTCATTCGCCTACAAGACCGTAGGCGTCGTCGTGAAGATGACGCCACGCGTCACCTATGAGGGTGAGATTCTGCTCGAACTCGAAGTGGAAAGCAGCGCACGCGGGCAGGACACCAACATCGCCGGACAGAACCTGCCGTCGTTTCTCACGCGGAAGGTGAACGCGAAGCTGAGACTGCGCGACGGCGAGTCGAATCTGCTGGCCGGCCTGCTGCGTGAGGACGAGCGGCGTTCGCTTCGCGGGTTCCCGGGAGTGCTGCGCCTGCCGATCGTTCGGCAACTGTTCTCGGGGAACGATCAGGCGATTCGGCAGTCGGATGTGGTCATGCTGCTCACGCCCCGAATCATTCGGACCCACGAGTTGACGGCGGCTGACCTCAGTGCGATCTACATCGGCACGCAGAACAATATGGCCATTGGCGGTCCGCCACCGACCATTATGGGTCCCGTCCCCACATCTGGAAGTGCAGCGACGCCCCCTGCGGAGCCCGTTGCGCAGTCGCCGCGGCCCTGCCGCCGGGCACGCTACCCGCGGTGGTACCCACAGGGGGCAGCGGCATCACACCAATGATGCCCGTCGGTTCGTCGACGGTGCCTGGAACCGTGGGCGTGGTGCCTCAGCCGCCGCCCCCTCCCCCGAGTGGAGTAGTGGTATTTCCGCCCCCGACAGCCGAGCCCCTCTCGGCACCCGCTGCAGCAGATGCGGCGCCCGGTCAAGGGGCGACATCTCCGGCCGGTAACCCTTTCGCGATGGCTGCGGCCGCAGCGCCAAGCCCGTCTGGGTCGACGCCGCCCGCAGGAACCGCGTCAGCACCTCGATCCGCTGCGGAGACACCTGGAGCAGGCAACCCGCTGGCCGACGTGGCGCTGGCCCGACTGGTCGTGACGCCTCCGTCAGAGATGCGCGTTGGGAGCGGGCCCTACACCGTCCCGATTTCCGTATCCGGTGCCACCCAGCTCACGGGCCTGACGATAACGATTGCCTACAATCCCGCACTGTTGCGGGTGCGCAGTGTCTCAGAGGGTACCGTGATGCGGCAGGGCAGCCTGACGCCCACATTCACCCAGCAGGTGGATGCGTCGGCCGGTCGCATCGACATCGCCATCGTTCGCGCGGCAGACACCGTCGGCGTCACGGCCGCGGGCCTGGTGGCCGCGGTGCTGTTTGAACCAGTTTCAGCCGGCACATCCACGCTGACAGTCACAGGCAGCGCCACCCGCGTCGGGGGCGGAACCGTCGTCCTCACCGGTAGCCCGGCAGGGGTCGTCATCCGATAACGAACATGCGCTGGCGCTCCACGCAGGGATACTCATTTGTCGAGTTACTGATCGTCTCGATGATTCTGCTGGTGCTGGCATCGGCGGTCCAGCCCATGGTGCGTGTCACGATGCAGCGGCAGAAGGAAGTCGAGTTGCGCCGGGTCCTGCGCGAGATGCGCGATGCGATTGACCGGTTCAAGGATGCCGCGGACATGGGCATGATTCCGGCGACGGAACTGACGCCCAACAGCGAAGGGTATCCACCCGACCTCGAATCGCTGGTCGAAGGGGTCTCGGTGGCGAACGACGCATCTGGACGGAAACTCAAGCTGCTGAGACGGGTTCCGACCGATCCCATGACCGGCAAAGCCGAGTGGGGCTTTCGCTCCTATCAGGACCGGCTCGATGCCTCATCGTGGGGACGGCAGAATGTCTTTGACGTCCGCTCGCTCAGTACGGGGACAGCCCTCGATGGAACAAAATATCGTGACTGGTAACACGCTGCGTCCCTCCACCGGCCCGCGTCAGGCGGGTTTCACCATGGTCGAACTGCTCGTGGTCACCACGGTGCTGATGATTCTCGCGAGTCTGGGCCTGGTGCAGTATCGCAACAGCGTCACGCGCGCCAGGGAAGCGGTTCTCAAGGAAGACTTGTTTCGAATGCGCGAGGCGATCGATCAGTACTACGCCGACCGCACCGCGTATCCCGCGTCTCTTGAGGATCTGGTGTCGGCCGGGTACCTGCGAAGCGTCCCCGTCGACCCGTTCACGCAATCCAAGTCCACGTGGGTGACGGTGATGGCCGACACAGCGGTGCCTGGTGCCACCACCACGCCGGCGTCAGGGCCGGGTATCTACGACGTCAAGAGCGGCTCAAACGCGACGAGCCTTGAGAACACCGCCTACGCCGACTGGAATTAAAGGGGCGGGGAGGGCGTCTCGGCCGGACACCCCGGATCAGTCCGTAACCCTGACGACCAGGATTGCCACACCTTCGCTGCCATTCGTCGAGCGTACGGTAACTCTGGCGGTATACACGCCGGGGCTCGCGTAGCGATACGTCGCAGCGCTCCCGGTGGTTGTGGCAGACCCGCCGTCTCCGAACGACCAGAAGTACGCCTGGACCGCCGCCCCGCCCCCGCCCAATCCGCCGGTCGTGGCGACGAAGGCGACCACACCCGCCTGAGCGGGACTGCTGATCGAGACCGGGTTTGGCGAGGCCGCCAAGGTAATCACAATACCGGCCTGCGCTGAGACGCTGACGACGATAGTACTGGTGCCGGTAATCCCCGCCGTATCAACCACCGTAGCCCGGATGGTAAAGATACCCGCGCGGGCAAACACCTTGGCGACGGGCGTGCTTCCTGTGATCTGTCCGAGGGCCAGTGGCGTCGCCCCATCGCCAAAATCGATCGTGACACTCCGAATCGGATTCGACCCGGCCGCAACGACCGGAGCGACCGTGAAGGTCACCGGTGTGCCCGCTTCGATGTTGGCCGGCGCGGTGATGGTGACGGCGGGAGACGTCGCCGTCACCTCAACCGTACCACTCTGTCCGCCCGCGGTGGCCGTCACGGTGGTTGAGCGCGGAGTGCTGAGCGTCGTACGGGCCTCACCCGTGATGTCGGTCACGACCTGACCGGGCACCAGTTGTCCGGCGTTCGCGGTGAACGTCACGGGCACACCCGACAGCGTGTTACCCGAGGCATCCACGACCGTCGCGGCGACGGTCGTGGTGCCACCGGTCGCGGGCACACTCTGCGGGTCTGCCCGCAGCAACACGCGGGCGGCAGCAGCACCCCCGACCAGAATTTCGACACCGGTCGCCCGGGAGGCTCCGGAAAATGCCCCGATTTGCGCCTTGCCGGATTGCGTGCCGGCCTTGAACTGCACGGTGGCTCGTCCCCCCGTGGTCCGGGCTTCCTGCGGTTCAATCGTCCCGAATGACGAAGTGAACGTGACGTAAGTTCCGTTCTGGACCGGGGTCCCCGACGGTTCAGTCACAGAGGCAGACACCTCGACCACGCCATTGACGGGCACGGACGTGGTGCTGGTCGTGAGGGTGATGGTCGACTGCGATGGAGCGAGCAGCGGGACTTTGTCACAGGAGGTCGTCAGGACTGCGGCGATGGCGAGACCGATGAACGGCAGGTGGCGTGACACGCAATAGACCTCATGGGATGATAGGGGCGATGAGGCAAGGCGGTCAAGGCGCCAACAGGTCGCGTGAGGGGGTGGCGATGGCGGCACTGCTCGTCGGCCTCAGCGTCATGGCCGTGATGATGACCGTGGCGCTGCCCGCGTGGAGCCACGCCGTCCGACGCGAGCGCGAGACCGAGTTGGTCTGGCGTGGGGAACAGTATCAGCGCGCCATCCGGCTGTTTCAGCGGCGATTTGCGAACACGTTTCCGCCCTCGGTCGATGTGCTGGTCCAGCAGAAGTTCCTGAGGAAGCAGTATAAGGATCCCATCACCGGGGACGACTTTCAGGTCATTCCGGTGGGAGCCGTGCTGCGGCCCGATGGATGGAATGCGGCCAGCGAAGGCCTGGGCACCACGCTCGGGAGACCGTCCCAGAGCTCTCTGGGTGGATCGGCCGTGGGGGCGCCGTCGGCCACGGTCATGGGCACCAACCCGATCCAGGCCTTGGGCATTCAGGGAGTCGTCTCCAAGAGTTCCCAGAAGTCCATTCGAATTCTGAATGGCGCAGCCACGTATGACGCCTGGTACTTTACCGGTACGGCTACTGGCCAGCAGGCCGGACTCCCGCCCAATGCCGCGGGCAACAACCAGTTGCGACCGAGTCTTCCGCCGAGCCTCGGGGCCCCCAGCCCGCAGACGCCCCCTGGCGGAGCATCACCATTCGGAGCACCGGTCTCAAGTCCTCCCGCCGGTCCCGGGACCGGCGGGTTCGGCACGCGCCCGCAGATCCCCCCGCCCCCGGCGTGGCGCCCTCGATAGGCCCGGCACCTGCTGTCTCGATGGAGGATACCGATGCAGATGGAAATTCGTGGTCACATCAAGCCCACTGACGCCATCCGGGCACATCTCGACAAGCGACTGACCAGTGCACTCAATCGCTTTGCGTCACACATCCGTCAGATCTCGGTCCGTCTCGACGACACCAACGGCCCCGGACATGGTGGCCCCGACAAGCAATGTCACATCGAAGTGATTCTGGATACCGGCCGCCGTGTGCCGGTCGTCTCAGAGGCGGTCCACCAGGACCTGTACACCGCGATTTCCCAGGCAGCCGACCGCATCTCCGAGGCCGTGTCCAGAGAAGTCGACCGCGTGCACCACCATCACGACCATCGGAAGTCGTGAGCGACCGCGGTATGTAACCTTCTCCGGAACGGTTGCATCCGGTCGCCGGCACGGGACGGATGGACACGATTGCTGAGCAGCACCACACCGGTCTGTCGCACGGGGTCGATCCACAGCGACGTCCCGGTGAACCCGGTGTGGCCGAACGAGGTCGCACTGAACAGTGGTCCGCAGGAGGATGTGGGGCGCATCGTGTCCCAGCCGAGCGCGCGGGAACTGTCGGGGACCAGACACGGGGACGTCCACAGTCGCCACTCGTCCTGCTCACGCACCCGGCGCATCCACCAGTTGGCCACACGGCCCACCGCCGCAGCCGTGCCGAAGAGTCCGGCATGGCCGGCGTCGCCACCGAGGGCCCAGGCGTTTTCGTCGTGCACCTCGGCAAGGAGGAGGCGCTGACGCCACGGGTCCCACTCGGTCGGGGCTACGCGTCGCCGGTCACGGTCGACGGGAAAATACGTCAGGGCAAGATGCCCGAAATCTGCGGCGTGCAACCACGCGGCATACGCCTCTCCAAGGGGACGCCCGGTCACCATTTCCAGCACGAGCCCCAAAGCGATGAACCCGAGATCTGAGTACACACTCACGGAGGCGACCTCCGCGATGGGCTTCACGCGGTCCAGCGCGTCGAGATAGGCGGCGCGGTCGGTGCACGTGCGATACAGCGGCAGGTGTGCAGGCACACCGGCCGAGTGCGTCAGCAGGTGACGCAGCGTGACGCGAGAGAGTGGCCCTCGTCGCCAGATCGGTAAGATGTCGTGGACCGCCGCGTCGAGGTCGAGACGGTGACGCGTCACCAGGTCCGCGAGCAATGTCGTGGTGACCAGCACCTTCGTCAGGGAGGCGAGATCATAAATCGTCTCGTCGTCCACCGCTGCGGCATCGGCCTCATAGGTGAGGTGGCCTTCGGCGAGTCGAAGGATTTCACCCGAGGCGCGAACGATGGCGACGGCGGCGCCCGGGGTGACGCGCGACGCCACTGCTTCGCGCAGCACCTGCCGCGTGGCCGTCATCACCGTCATCGTGAATCCGTAGCGGCCCGATGCCCCGTGACCGCCGACGTCCCCAGCGCAACCGCCACCGTGCTGAGGGCCCCGACACACGCGTACCACGTCCATGCAATCGGCGTGAACAACCAGAGCAGGCCGGGTATCAGAAGTCCTGCCAGCATGCCCCACCGCGCCGCCCGCGAGGACACCTTCGGCCAGAGAGTGCCCAGCAGAAACGCCCCCAGCACGGCCCCCGAACCGAGTGACAGCACCGACAGGCCCGCATCGAGGACGGAACGGGTCATCCACTGGCCCGCGAGCGCCACGCCAATCTGCACCACGCCCCAGACCACCGTCGACTGACGCGAGATGCGCATCTGCGTCGACTCATCGGCCAGGGGATTCACGTACGGCAGATAGAAATCCGTCAGGGTGGTCGCTGCCATGGCGTTGATAGACGGGGACAGCGCTGCGGCGACGATGGCAGCCACGATGAAGCCGATGACCCCATGGGGCAGTTGCGTGACGACATAGGCCGGCAGCACTTCGTCTGCGCGCGTCAGCACCGGGGGCGATGCCTGTCCGCCGACAAAGACGAAGAGCATCACACCGATGCAGAGAAAGAGGGCGAATTGCATGAACACCAGAAGGCCACTGACGACAAGGCCAGCCTGGGCCGCCTTCAGCGTTCTCGCCGACAGGAGGCGCTGCACGAGAAACTGATCCGTCCCATGCGTCGCCAGCGTCAGCGCGATCCCGCCAATGAGCCCCGACCACAGGGTGTACACCTTCGTGAGGTCCAAGGAAGCGTCCAGCACGGTGAACCGTCCCGCGGACGTTCCCGTTGCGACCACGGTCGACCATCCTCCGGGGATGGACTGCAGCAGGCTGACGGCGATGAGGAGCGCCCCCGCCAGGTACACGAACATCTGCACCACGTCCGTCCAGATGACCGCGGCGACTCCTCCCCGGAGGGTGTAGAGAATCATGGCCCCGCCGAGTCCGACCACCACCAGCGACACCGGAAGCTGCGTGACCACCGCAATCACCAGTGCCGTCGTAAACAGGCGAATCCCGTCGGCCAACGACCGCGTCACCAGGAAGAGCCCGGCCGCCAGCAGTCGAACCCGGTGGTCGAAGCGCTGTTGCAGGAGTTGATAGGTGGTGACGAGGTTCCCGCGGAAGTAGGCAGGCAGCAGCACCACGCTCACCAGCACGCGCCCCAGCACATAGCCAGCCGCGAGCTGCAGGAACGTGAAGTTGCCGGTGTACGCCGATGCCGGAATGCCGATGAACGTCAGCGTGCTCGTCTCCGTGGCGACGACCGTGAAGCACACCGCCCACCAGGGCACGGACCGGTCGGACAGAAAGTAATCACGCGTGGTGCGTTGAAACCTCGAAAACCAGGCACCGAACGCGGTGATCGCCAGGAGGTATCCTGCGATCACGGTGTAGTCCAGGGACGACAGACTAGCGGTCACCGGGCCCTCGCCATGCATCCCGCACAATCTGTTGTCGCTGGATCGTCGCGCCGTCATCGCCCAGCAGGACGGCCGCATCATCCAGCACGACGCCTTCCTCGGGCTGCCCCAGCAGTTCGCGGAGTGTCTCGGCCGAACGAGGGCGCACATCCACGAGTGCCCAGGCCTGCGCTGTCCCTGTCAGCGTCGTCGTCGAGGCCGGCAGCCCGGCGGCATCAGACACCGACCGCGGCATCGCGACGGCATCGACCACCGACAGTTCGCTCCAGGTCCGCGGGTCTTCAAAAGCGACGTCAGGAGTGCCGCGCAGGCCCACGGACACGAGCAGCGAGGGACGCAGACTCCGGACGGCACTGCGGATGCGCATCAGCAATCCGGTCACACGAGCGCGCCTGAAGGTGTCCCACGCCTCAGGGGCATGCTGCGGATAAGCCAGCGGCGACACCGCGTGCTCCTCGTCCAGGCGGCTTCGTTCGCCGGCCGGCAGTATCCGCTGGAGGTCGCGGCGAAATCCTTCCGTCAAGGCGACGCCGTAATCGGCATCCATCCCCGGAAAGCCCACCGCGTCGAGATGCAGGCCCTCGAGTTCGTAGCGACTGACGATCTCCCGCGCAAGCGCGGCCAGATGGGCCGAGGCCTCGGGTGAGCCTGGGGACATGAAGAGCCGACTGGGCGCGCCAGGTGTCGCGCGTATCCATCGGGTGAGCCGCCCCAGATACTCGGGACTCCTCGGATCAAGCCGACGCAATTCGGCAGCGATCGGTCGCGGCACCATGAGCCACTCGGGGTGGGTGTAGAGCAGATGGCCTCTGGCGCTTGGCAGCGATGCGCTGTCCGCCAGGTCTGTCAACGGTAACCAGGCGTGGACCTGCAGACCGGCGTCGTGTGCCGCAGTCACCATCGCGCCAAGGGGGTCGTATCCGGGTGCGAGATGCAGCGGCGTGGCCCGGGGCTCGAGACTACTTCGGTAATAGGCTTCGCCGAGGTCGCGCGCCTGCACGAACACGGCCGTAAACCCGAGCCGTCGTGCCTCGTCGATCACCATCGGCACCGCCTCTGGTGACTGGATCATCGTCGCTGGAACCCGGAGCGCACGAAGAGGGGGTACCGCCCGCGTCTCGTCCTGCGCCACAGCGTCAGACACGAATCCGGGCGCCCCCATCAGGGCGAGTGCGAGCAAGACGATGCGACGGGTGAGCACGGCGATTCGCGAGTGTATCGGTGCGGATGCGCGAGGGTCAACGCCGGCCGCACTAGAATAAGGCCATGCACGTCGTGGGCATCGATGCCGGGGGCACCAAGACCGATGCGGCTCTGGCCACGCCCGACGGGCAGGTGGTCGCGCTGGCTCGCCGGGGCGGAGCGAACCTTCGGACGCACGGAGAACTGGCCGTTGAACTCGTCCTGCACGAGGTCATGGAGACCCTCGGGGCGTTCGATGACGGTGCCCCGATGGCGGTCTGTGTCGGCATGGCGGGCGTGGACCGACCAGACGAAGCCGCGACCGTCAGGGCAATTCTGAAGCGCCTCGGGTGCCGCCAGCACGTTGTCGTGGTCAATGACGCGCTCGTCGCACTGGTGGCCGGAGCCGGGCACCCCCACGGCGTCTGCATCGTCGCCGGCACAGGGTCCATCGTCTACGGGGTCAATGCGTCCGGAACGGCAGCCCGTGCCGGTGGTTGGGGTGCCGTGCTCGCTGACGAAGGTTCGGGCTTCGCCATTGGGCGACACGCGCTGGCGGCCGTCATGCGTGCGAGCGATGGGCGAGGGCCACGCACCGCTTTGGTGCCCGCGGTCCTGGATCACTACGGCGCAGCGACGCCCGAATCCCTGGTGCAGATTGTGTATGGGGCAGCAGACCAGCGGCGGCAGGTCGCGTCCCTCGGCCCCGTGGTGGAACAGGCACGCGCGCAGGGCGATCGGGTCGCCGAGGAGATTCTGGCCCAGGCCGCCGCCGAGCTTGCACTGGGGGCACACTCCGTCACCGTCCAGTTGGCCATGCGGGGAGATCGGTTCCCGTTCGTCTTCGCGGGAGGGATGTTTACGGCCAGTGCCTGGATGGCCGCCACCCTGACGGCCCGCCTCGGTGACGTGGCCCCGCGCGCCACGGTCATGCCGTATCCCGTCGAATCTGTCCGAGGTGCGGTCGCGCTCGCGTGTGATGCCGCGCGCGGTGCGTTCGTGCCCCCTGTTTACCGCATCGCCTCCAGTGAAGTGTCTGTCCCATGACCGTGAATGTGTGTGATTCCGCCCTCGACGCCGCTGAGGCACTGACGACCACCCTCGTCGACATGATTCGCCGTCACCCGGCACTGGCACTGGC
>JBIIDF010000368.1:0-2868 GCA_044238535.1 Vicinamibacterales bacterium | reverse complement strand
CGCCACGATTTGCAGCGTCATTTCCCGGAAGGCCTGATTCGCATCAGGCATCGCCCGGAGCATGACCCACGAGCATGCGGCCCATGCGGCCAGCGCGAGGACGGCCACCGGGCGCAGTAACCGGTAGGGGCTGATCCCGCAGGCCAGCAGCACCACAATCTCGCGGTCGGACGACAGGCGTCCGAAGGCCACAAGCAGGCCAATCAGCAGGGCCATGGGAATGGTCAGTGCCAGCGCAGACGGCAGCAGCGTCGCCATCAGGCGCAGCAGGGTGGGCCAGGGCACGCCCTTGGCGATCATCTGCTCGGCCAGTTCGATGATGAACGGGATAATGAGAATGAACGTGAAGACCAGAATCGCAATCGCAAACGGAGGCACGACCTCGCGGATGATGTAGCGGTCCAGCGTCTTCATGCGGTGACCTCATTATGATTCGTCTTGCCCTGCTCTGGCACATGCACCAGCCCGATTACCGCGATCCGGTCACGGGTGACAGCGTGCTGCCGTGGGTCCGCATGCACGCCCTGAAGGACTATCGGGGCATGGTCGACGTGCTCCGCGAGTATCCTGGCGTCCGGGCCACCGTCAACCTCGTGCCATCGCTGGTGCGGCAACTCCTCGACTATGCCGACGGACACACGGACGACCGGCTCCGGCGTGTGCGGGACACCCCCGCGGAAACCCTCACCCCAGACGAACGTGCCTATCTCCTCAGCCACGGATTCCACGCCCCGCATGCGCGGATGATTGCGCCTTCGCCCCGATATGCGGAACTCTTCGCGAGGCGAGCAGCGGGGGAGACCTGGACCGTCCAGGACCTGCGCGACCTGCAGGTCTGGCACACGCTGGCGTGGACCGACCCCGACTGGCAGGCGCGGGATCCGCGCCTCGTCGAACTCATGGCCAGGGGGCGCCAATTCTCCGAGGCGGACAAGAAGACACTGGCCACGGTCGAGCGTAAACTGCTCGGGTCGACCATTCCTGCCTACCAGGAAGCCGCCGCGTCGGGGCAGATTGAACTGGCGACCTCTCCGTATTTCCACCCGATCCTGCCGCTGCTGTGCGACACGGACGCCCACCTCGCCGTGCATCCCACGGCGTCCAGGCCTGACGCACCCTTTCGATGGCCACGGGACGCACGGGTCCAGCTCACGCGAGCCGTGCACGCCCATGCCACCGTGTTCGGCGTCCGTCCCCACGGTCTGTGGCCGTCCGAGGGCAGTGTGTCCGACGATGTGGTGCGGATGGCTGGGGCGGAAGGACTGTCGTGGATCGCGTCAGACGAACACGTGCTGGCCCGGTCGCTTGGAGAGGCACTGCACCGGGACGCCGACGGACGCCTCGAGCGTGCCGTGCCCTTATTCCGGCCCTGGCGTCTGGCGGCGTGCGACGACCAGGTACGGATCGTGTTTCGCGACCAGGTGCTATCGGACCGGATCGGGTTCGTTTATCAGTCGTGGTCGGCAGAGCATGCGGCCGACGATCTGCTGTGGCGCATTCGGGATGCCGGCGCTCGCTACAGCGCCCAGGGTGGAGAGGGTGACCCGGTCATCGCCATCATTCTCGACGGCGAGAATGCGTGGGAGCACTATGCGGGCGGGGGCCGGCCCTTCCTGCGGGCGCTGTATGGCCGGCTCCAAGCCGCCGACGACATCCAAGCGGTCACGATGCGCGAGGCCGTGGCGACGCCAGGGCCGGTGCCGCAACTGACGCACCTGGTGCCGGGGTCATGGATTCACGCCGACTTGTCGGTCTGGGCCGGCCACGAGGAGGACCGACGAGCCTGGTCAGCGCTGGCGCGGGCCCGAGGGGCGTGGGAGCGGCAGTCGGCGGTGGTATCTGCGACGGCGGCCGAGCAGGCGTACGAGTCGTTGCTGGCGGCCGAGGGGTCCGACTGGTTCTGGTGGTATGGCGACGATCATTCCTCGTCGCTGGATGCGGTCTTCGACGGGTTGTTCCGGACGCATCTTCGGCGCGTCTACGAGGCGTTGGGCCTGCGCGTGCCGGAGGAACTGCAGCATCCGCTGGGTGGCGTGTCGCCCTCGTCTGGGGACGGCGCGATGTCTCGCGGGTGGTGAGGGCGGTGGGCGGCCGTCCTTAGGTCACTTGCGCGAAAACAATCTCGCAAATGATCCACAGTGGTGTTTTTCGATGCAAAAACAATAGGTCTGATAATAATGATTATGTTAACTTAGGCGCCTGGCTAAGTAACGCATCCCGCACCAACCCCTAGTTCAACGCCCCATCGCCCCCATCACCATTCCTCAGATTCACGAGAATCGCCTCGAGGGCGGCGATCACCTCCTCGCGTGACGCCTCCTTCTTCCGGAAGCTCAGCTTCAGATCAAACGCTTTGCTTGGCGGTTTGAAGGCGAAGACAAAGGGCTTCGGCCGACCCACCCTCGGAGCCGCCACTTCCTTGCGAACCTGCTCACGCGTAGAATCGCCGGTGCGAACGAGCCTCTCAACCAGCGCCAGCATCTTCTGCGGGTCCCCCTGCCGCACGATCTGCAACAAGACTGACTTGCTGTGAATCCCGGCGAGGCGGCATACCTTCCGCACCTCCGTTGGCATACCTGCCAGCGTCAGAAGTTCCGTAATGGTCGTCCGAGACTTCCCCAGACGCTTCGCCAGGTCCTCGTGCGTATAGCCACAACGCTGCGACAAGGCCGACAGCGCTTCCGATTCTTCAAACGCCGTCAGATCCTTACGCTGGATGTTTTCCACCAGGGCCAGCTCGAGCATTTCGGTGTCGTCCACGTCCCTGACGACCACCGGCAGCTCGGTCAGGCCCGCCTGCGACGCCGCCTGATAGCGACGCTCGCCGGCAATGATCTGAAACCGTGAGCCACGCTGCCTGACCACCAG
>JBIIDF010000367.1:0-2871 GCA_044238535.1 Vicinamibacterales bacterium | reverse complement strand
GCCGGGCCGCGGCGGCCCGCGCCCGTGTGGTCACCGTCCAGCCCTCATCGGCGAGGCCAATGACCCCGGGCAGTCGCGGGTGTCCGGCCAGTCCGAAGCGCGCCGGCAACTCCGCCGACTTCCAGACCTGCAGGTGCGGATGTTTCCCCGCGAGGGCCTCGTAGACGGCGTCGTTCGACACGCGCGTACCTGACAGCGTGAGGAGCGGTCCCACTTCACCGAGGTCCACCGACGCGGGGTCGACGTAATCGTCGAGCACAATCAGTCGGTCGGCACTGAGCCCGATCATCCCGTGGTCGCTGACCACGACCCAGTGGACGCGGTCAGCCAGTCCCAGTCGGGTGGCCCCCTCCACGAGGCGTCCGATTTCCACATCGACGCGCGCCACGGACGCTGCAATCTCCGGCGCGTCGGGCCCGTAGGCGTGGCCATCGGTGTCGAGGTCGCTGTAGTACACCGTGATGAATGAGGGACGTGAGCCTGATGGCAGGGCCAGCCAGTCCAGCACCTGCGCGGTACGGTCAGCCGGTGGCAGGTTGTGATCGAATGTCCGATAGCGGGTGGGATACCGTCCGCCGATGGCGATATCACTGCCGGGCCAGAACATCGAGGCCGCCTGGCGGCCCTGACGCGTGACGGTATGCCAGACGGGTTCGCCCTTCCACCACTCGGGGATGTGCGTCACGATGGTGTCGGCCAGCCGGAACTGTCCCGCGATGGCCGGGTCGCGCATCACGTTCGAGACGATGCCGTGCGATGCCGGGCGAAGCCCCGTGACGATGCTGTAGTGATTGGGAAAGGTGAGGGAGGGGAACACCGGAATCAGCCCCGAGGCGTGCACGCCTCGCGCGGCGAGCGCGGACAGCGTCGGTGGGCGATGGCGGGACACATAATCCCAGCGCCACCCGTCCAGTCCAATCAGAATCGTGACGGTCGATGCGTCGGGCGACGAGACCGTGGATTGCGGCACGGCGCGTGCTGATGCGACGAGCAGCACGGCGACCACACACACGCTGAGGAAGGACCGGATGCGCATCGGCTCACTCTAGCAAATGACGCTATCATCGGGGCATGTCGTCAGTTGCAGCCGTCACCGCGGCCCCGGAACGTTCCACCATTGATCCCAAGTACACCTGGAACCTCAGCACTATTTTCCCCACCTGGGACGCATGGGAGGAGGCGTACCGGATGCTGGATGACGGCATCACGCGCTACGCCGCGCACGAGGGCACGCTGGCGCAGGGCGGCGGACAGCTGCTGCGGGTGTATCGCGACGGGGATGTGCTGGGGCAGCTGGCCTACCGCGTCTACTACTACGCGATGCTGCAGCACGACGAAGACCAGCGGAACAACGACATCACGGCGAAGAAGCAGCGGGTATCGCTGCTGCTGGCACGCTGGCAGCAGTCCACCGCGTGGTTCAATCCGGAACTGCTGCAACTGCCGATCGACGAGGTGCGACGCTGGATGGATGCGTCGCCGGACCTGGCAGTCTACCGGTTTGCCATCGAGGAGTTGTTCCGTCAGCAGCAGCACGTGCTTGACCGGGCGGGCGAACGCCTGCTGTCGCTGTCGGGGCCGACCGGGGCGACGGCCAGTGAAGCATACTCGGCGCTCTCGACGGCCGATGCGCGGTTTCCGACCGTCACGCTGACCACTGGTGAACGGGTGCAGGTCAGCTACGGCCAGTATCGCCGGCTGCTCACGACCTGCCGCGCGCAGGAAGACCGCCGGGCCGCCTATGAGGCGCTATACGACACATATGGCGCGTCGCTGAACACCTACGCCGCGCTCTACAACGGCGTCATGCAGCAGGAATGGTTTACGGCCAGAGCCCGGGGATTTGCCTCGACGCTCGAGGCGGCCCTGTTCGGCAATGCCATTCCGACCTCGGTCGTCGAGACGCTCATCCGCGAGGGACGCGCCGGTGCGGCCCCCTTCCGCCGTTATCACACCCTGCGCAAGCGTGTGCTCGGCCTCGCGCACTATCACGTCTACGACGCGCTGGTGCCGCTTGTGGCGAGCGACGCGCAGTACGACTACGACACGGTCCAGTCGTGGATTGTCGAGGCCATGGCGCCGCTCGGATCCGAGTATCAGGCCCGGATCCGCCAGGCCTTTGCACAGCGTTGGATTGATGTCTTCGAGAACCAGGGCAAGCGCAGCGGTGCCTACTCGGCACCGGTCTACGGGGCGCAGCCCTTCATCCTGATGAATTACAACAACACGCTCGATGCCGTGTTCACCACCGCGCACGAACTCGGACACTCGATGCACACGCTGCTGGCACACGAGTCGCAGCCGTTCGTGTACTCGGATTACACGATTTTTGTGGCCGAGGTGCCATCCACGTTGGCGGAATCGCTGCTGCTCGACTACATGCTGGCCCACGCACGGTCGCGGGAAGAACGCGTCGGGTTGCTCGAGCATGCCATCGACAACATCATCGGGACGTTCTACAACCAGGTCATCTTCGCCGACTTCGAACTGGAAGCGCACCGGATGGTCGAACGTGACGAGCCCGTCACCGCCGATGCGCTGTCGGCCCTGTATGCCCGCACGGCCGAGGCCTACTGGGGCGACATGCTGGGTCCGGACGAGCGGATGCCGCGCACCTGGGCCCGCATTCCGCACCTCTTCCAGTCGCCCTACTACGTGTACCAGTACGCCACCTGCTTTGCCTCGACGGCCCGTCTCATGGGGGACATCGGCGGTACAGACCCGATGCAGCGCCAGGCGGCGGTCGACCGCTATCTCTCGCTGCTGCGGGCCGGGGGCAGTGACCATCCCATGCGACTGCTGCAGCGTGCGGGCGTCGACCTCAGTCAGCCCGACACTGTCAGGGCGGTGGTCACGCAGCTCGATACGCTG
>JBIIDF010000366.1:0-2881 GCA_044238535.1 Vicinamibacterales bacterium | reverse complement strand
CCTCCTGCTGCAGCATGTCGTCCATGGTGGACGGGGCATACATCCCCAGGGCGGCAGCAGCGACAGCGACATCGAGAATGCCCTTCTCGGTCCTGGCCCCGAGCCGGTCGACCCCATCGACCCGGACTGTCAGCAGCGTCAGGTTCGTCGCCAGCCCCTGCGGCAGGGTGCGCACCGGAGCCGCCGCGGCGGCAGGCGCGGGTGATGAGGCAGCACAACCGGCGGCGGTCGCAGCCAGCGCCAGCGACCCGGCGCGGCCGGTGTTGGTGAGGAATCGGCGTCTGTTCATGGCGCGCATCTTACTGCCACTGCCGGGTGCCGCGCGAGGCCAGGCTCTGCATTATTCTGAGAGGCGGTAGCACCACTGATGACACCCCGCCTTCGCTTCGCCCCCTCACCCACCGGGTATCTGCATGTGGGTGGCGCCCGCACGGCGCTCTTCAACTGGCTATATGCCCGCCGACACGGGGGCACGTTCGTGCTGCGCATCGAAGACACCGATACGCAGCGGTCGTCGGACGACATGGTCAGCGGCATTCTCGACGGTCTGCGCTGGCTCGGCATCGACTGGGACGAGGGCCCCGAGGTCGGCGGTCCGCATGCGCCGTATTTCCAGTCGCAGCGGCTCGACCGCTACCGCGCGGCCGTCCACGACCTGGTCACCCGCGGGCGGGCCTACGAAGACGAGGGCGCGATCCGGTTCCGGGTGCCTGAAGGCACCACGACGTTTCACGACGACGTGCACGGCCCGATCAGCTTTGACAACGCGCACCTCGAGTCGTTCGTCATCCTGCGTTCAGACGGCCATCCCACCTACCATCTCTCCGTCGTCGTCGATGACATCGACATGGGCATCACGCATGTGGTGCGTGGTGACGACCATATCTCGAACACGCCGAAGCATGTGCTGCTGTTCCAGGCCCTTGGAGCGACGCCGCCCCGATTCGCGCATGTGCCGCTCATCATGGGGGCCGACAAGAAGCGCCTGAGCAAACGGCACGGCGCCACCTCGGTACTCGAGTACGAACGGCAGGGTTATCTGCCCGATGCCCTCTTCAACTTCCTCGCGCTTCTCGGATGGGGCACGGGCACCGACGATGAACTGCTGAGCCGTGAGGCACTGGTGCAGCGCTTCACGCTGGACGGCATTTCCGGTGGCAACGCGGTCTTCAATACCGACAAGCTCGACTGGTTCAACCATCAGTATCTGCTGCAGCTGGGCGATGACCAGCTGGTGAGGCACCTGCGTCCGTTCCTGATCGAGGCTGGCCTGTGGCGCGAGACCTTCGACTCGACCGACCGGGCGTGGCTGGCGCAGGTGCTGACACTGCTGCGGCCCCGCGCGCGGCGGCTGACCGAATTTGTGGACCAGATGATGCCCTTCTGTGTGGCCCCGACCGGCTATGACAACGAGGGGGTGCGCAAGCATCTGGCAGCACCTGACACTGCGGCACACATCGACGCGCTGGCCTCGTGCCTGGCCGCGGCGACATGGGACGTGCAGGCCCTCGAGCGCGACCTGCGGGCGCTGGCCGAGTCGCGTGGCATCAAGGCGGCGGTGCTGATTCACGCGGCACGGCTGGCGGTGACCGGCCGCATGGTGAGCCCGGGCCTCTTCGAGATGCTGGTGCTGGTGGGTCGAGACGCGGTGGTGGCACGCCTGTATCGTCTGGCGCAGCAGCTGCCGGCGCTGGTGACCCCGGCGACCTCGGTACCCGAGTAGCGTCTCGCCATGCTGCTTGATATCTTCCTGCACGACATCGTGCCGGTGTTCCTGATTGCCGGCGCCGGACTCGCGCTGGCACGCGGCGTGGGCACGCAGGTGCAGGCGCTGACGCACGTGGTCTTTTACATCCTCATTCCGGCGCTGGTCTTCCACATGCTGATGACCACCCCGTCACTTGGCGCAGACGCGCCCGGTCTGGCGGCTGTGGCCGCCCTGGCGATGGTCTCGATGGTGGTGATTGGGGCGGCGATCGGGAAGGGGCTGCGGTTGTCGCGCATCGACACGCGTGCGCTGCTGCTGATTGTGACCTTCTCGAACACCGGGAACTACGGCCTGCCCGTCGTGCATCTGGCCTTTGGTGACGCGGCCCTGGCGCGGGCCACGGTGTTCTTTGTTGTGAACTCGGTCTTGACCTACGCGCTCGGCACTCTCATTGCAGCGGGGGCACGTGGGGGCAATGCCGAGGCCGTGACGCGGGTGTGGCGGCTGCCCACCGTGCAGGCGGTGGCCGTGGCGCTGGCCTTGCGGGCGCTGGGGGTCACGCTCCCCGAGCCGCTCATGCATCCCGTTTCGCTGCTGAGCGATGCGGCGCTTCCCACGATGATTCTCGTGCTGGGCATGCAGTTGTATGCGGCGGGCTGGCCCACACGGCTGCCGCTGGTGGCCGGTGCCGTGGCGGTGTCGCTGGTCATCAGCCCACTCGTCGCCTACGGATGGTGCCTCGTGTTCGGCATTGACGGACCGTCGCGGCAGGCGGCCGTGCTGCTGTCATCGATGCCGGTGGCGGTGACGACCACGATTCTGGCGGTGGAGTTCGACGTGTCACCGGCGCTGGTCACCAGTGCCGTGCTGGTATCGACGGTGCTGAGTCCGCTGACGCTGACGCCGCTGATTGCCTGGCTAGGGTAGGCCTCACGCCCGGGAAGGGGCCGGTTCCGCGGGTGTCGCATCGTGACGCACGGATCGACGGTCGCCGCGCAGTCAGGCTCCCGGTCACGGCACCATCGTCAGCCAGACCAGGGGCCTGTCCTGAAGGGTTGAAGCCCTGCAGGGCCTTCGGTATACTTGGAAATTCCTAGCCCGTTGGGAGGTCGTTCAACGGTAGGACAGCAGACTCTGACTCTGCTTATCGGGGTTCGAATCCCTGCCTCCCAG
>JBIIDF010000082.1:0-10373 GCA_044238535.1 Vicinamibacterales bacterium | reverse complement strand
CACGGTGGCCGCGCCCTTCAGGCGGCGTGTGAGGTTCTCGGGCGAGTCGACGGCGACGACGCGCCCGCGATTGATGATGACGACCCGCTGGCAGGTCTGTGAGACCTCGGGAAGGATGTGCGTGCTGAGCACGATGGTGTGCGACCCGGCGAGCTCGCGGATGATCTGGCGGAACTCGATGATCTGCCGGGGGTCGAGGCCGGCGGTGGGCTCGTCGAGCACCAGTACTTCGGGATTGTGAATGAGGGCCTGCGCGAGGCCGACGCGCTGCTTGTAACCCTTCGACAGCTTCCCGCAGTGGCGGTCGGCCATGTCGGCGGTCTGGGTCTTCCTCATCACCTCGGCGACCCGGTCGCTGAGATGCTGGCGCACGCCTTTGATGCGGGCCACAAACGCCAGATACTCGCGCACGGTCATGTCGGGATAGAGCGGCGGCGTTTCCGGCAGATAGCCGATGCGGCGCTTGGCTTCGATGGGCTGTTCGAAGATGTCGTAGCCGGCGACGCGGGCCGTGCCGCCGGTGGCCGGCATATACCCGGTGATGATGCGCATCGTCGTGGTCTTGCCGGCGCCGTTCGGGCCGAGGAAGCCCAGAATCTGCCCCGACTCGACTTTGAAGCTCACATCGTCGACGGCCGTCACCGACCCGTAACGTTTGGAGAGGTGGTCCACCTCAATCACGGTGCTGCTCCGATACTTGGGAAGCCTGCCTGCGGACAGGCCGGATGCCAGACAGTGGCATCGATCCCTCATCCTAGCGAATCGGGCTGGCGAGCGGCAAGACATCGTGATGGCGCCGGCCCGAACCGCAGTAGGCTAGCCACATGGACTGGGTGCTGATTGCGGTGAGCGTGGCCGGCACAGTGCAGCCGGCCCGGCGGGCCTTCGCGGCTGCCGTCCGGGGGCGGCTCGACATCAATGGGCTGATGGTGCTGGCCGTCATCGGGGCGCTGGCCATCGGCGAGTACGAGGAAGGCGCTGCCGTGGTGGCGCTGTTCGGCGTGGCCCAGTGGATGGAAACCCGCACCGTGCGCCGGGCCCGGATGGCAGTTCGGGCGCTGCTGCAGGTGGCCCCGGAGGTGGCGCGGCTCGAGGACGACCCCGAGGGGCCGCCGGTACCCGTGGCCGAGGTGGCGATTGGCACCTGCGTCCGGATTCTGCCCGGCGAACGCATTCCGGTGGATGGGACGATCGTCCGCGGCGACACCGACGTGAATCAGGCGCCCATCACCGGGGAATCGACGCCCATCGACCGACACCCGGGCGATGAGGTGTTCGCGGGCAGCATCAACGGGCACGGGGCGATGGTGGTGCGGGTGACGCGCCCACAGGCCCAGACGCTGCTGGCGCGCATGGTCCACCTCATTGAAGATGCGCAGGCCAGGCGCGCCCCGGTGCAGCAGTTCATCGACCGGTTTGCTCAATGGTACACACCGGCCATCGTGGCGATCGCGGCGAGTCTGGCGCTGGTGCCGTGGGTCTGGCCGGGCGTGGACCGCGGAGCGGCCGAGATCTGGCTGTATCGCGGACTGGTGACGCTGGTGGTGGGATGTCCGTGTGCGCTGGTGATTGCGACCCCGGTGTCCCTGATGTCCGCGCTGGCATCGGCGGCCCGTCACGGCGTGCTCATCAAGGGCGGTGCGGCGCTCGAACGTCTCGCGGGTGTGCGTGTGGTGGCATTCGACAAGACCGGCACGCTGACGCACGGCGAAGTTGCCGTGGGCGCGGTGGTATCCATCGACGGTGCGGGCGACGACGATGTGCTGGCCCTGGCGGCGGCGGTCGAGCGCTACTCGGACCATCCGATTGCGAGAGCGGTGGTGGGCGCCGCGCGCGAGAAGGGTCTGGTGGTGCCTGAGGCGCATGCGGTGCGCGTGCTGCCCGGGCTCGGCGTGAGCGGCGAGGTGCGTGGACGACAGGTGCACTGCGGGTCGCCACGTTCGGTGGAGCAGATGGGAGCCATGACGCCCGACGTGTCTGCGCGGGTCGAGGCGCTTGTGGCGGCCGGGACGTCGCCGATGGTGGTGGTGTGTGACGGACGGGTCACGGGTGTGGTGGCCGTCGCCGACCGGGCGCGGGCATCGGCGGCCGTCACGGTGGCGGCGCTGCGGGCGCTCGGCGTGCAGACGACCGTGATGCTGACGGGAGACCACGCCCCCGCGGCCATGGCCATCGCGCGCGACGTCGGCCTCGATCACGTCGAGGCCTCACTCCTGCCGGGCGACAAGGTGCGCTGCATCGAGCACTGGCGTCAGCACGGGCCTGTGGCCATGGTAGGCGACGGCATCAACGACGCGCCCGCACTGGCGGCGGCCGATGTGGGTGTGGTGATGGGTGTGCTCGGCAGCGGGGCTGCTGTGGAGACGGCCGACATTGCGCTGATGACGGATGACCTGCCACGGCTGGCGTCGACGATCAGGCTGGGGCGTGCCACGCTCGGGAACATCCGTATCAATGTGGCGATTGCGCTGGGGCTCAAGCTCGCCTTTGTGGTGGCGGCCGCCCTTGGCGTCGCCACGCTGTGGATGGCGATGCTGGCCGACACCGGGGCGTCGGTGATCGTGGTGGCCCACGCGCTGCGGTTGCGCTGGTTTCAGTGGCCCGACAGTGCCAGCCGCGTCCCGACGCAGGCGTCGATGACCGCCTGAGCGTCTGCAGACAGGCGCGTGAACGTCAGCCCCATGGCGACGCCCGGCTCACGCCAGCAGACGCGGGCTTCAATCGTCAGGGCATCGGTATGGCCCGGCAGCCGGACGCTGAGGACGACCGGAGTGTCGGGTGCCAGTGGCAGGGTGGTGCGGACCGCCATGCCTCCACTGCCGATGTTGCGTGTCAGGGCGGCGGCTACCGAGTCGGCCGTCCGGTATGAGACCGGCAGACTGATCTCAAGGCGCGGATGGCTGCGTCGGTTGAAATTGTCGGGATACAGCCACGGCGCCAGCGCGGGCATCAACTGGCCCTCGTCTGTCGACACACTGAGGTAGCCGGTGATCCCGGCCGCGTGCAGGGCGCGAGCCTGTGCGGCGCTCGATAGCGACTCGGCCACCATGATTAGTGGCACCCCAGCGCCGAGGTGTGCTCTCCAGTCGCCGACGAGCGGCGCGCTGCTGTCGGGACGCTGCCGCAGATCGAACAGCACCAGCAGTGGCGGTGTCGTTACATGTGTGACAGGTCGCGCGGAGATCTCGACTGTCTGCAGATCGAGCCCTGCGCGTGCGAGTGCCGCGTGCAGGCGCGCACGGAAGGCGATGTCGTGTGTCATCACGACCACCGCGCGTCGTGGCGGACCCGGTGACGTCATCGGAGGCCGAGTATATAATTCTCCTCACCGACTGTTTGTAAGGAGCCACGCTGATGTCCGCCATCTGCCCCGAGTGCGATTCCGATCTCGACATTGATGAAGACGAAGTCGACCTCGACGACGAACTGACTTGCCCCGAGTGCGGATCGCTGCTTGCCATCGCCTCGCTCTCGCCGCTGGAACTCGAAGCGGTTGATGAGGACGACCTCGACGACGAAGACGACGAGGATGAGGAAGACGACGAGGATGACGAGGACAGCGACGACGACGTCGACGACGACGAGTGACACACTGGCCGACCGGGCAGCGCGTCTCGACGCGCGCCTGTCGGCGCTCGGGTCCGTCATCGTGGCCTTCAGCGGCGGCATCGACAGCGCACTGCTGGCGGTGACCGCCGCCCGTGTGCTCGGGCCCCGCAGCCTGGCCGTCACGGCCGTGAGTGCCAGCTATCCCGAGACGCATCGGCAGCTGGCGCTGAGCGTCGCCGGCGATTTTGGCCTCGCGCACGAGTTCATCAGCACCGACGAAATGTCGCGGCCCGAATACCGGGCCAATGCGGCGAACCGGTGCTACTTCTGCAAGGACGAGCTCTACCATCACCTCACGGCCCTGGCCCGGGCCCGTGGATTCGCGCACGTCATCGACGGCAACAACGCGGACGATCGCGGCGACTATCGCCCCGGTCGTCAGGCCGCGCGCGAGCACGGCGTGCTGAGCCCGCTCGATGAGGCCGGCCTCGGCAAGGACGACATCCGGACGCTGGCCCGCGACGCGGGCATGCGCACGTGGGACGAGCCGGCCTCGGCGTGTCTGTCGTCACGGCTCCCGTATGGGACCGAGGTGACCGATGCGCGCCTGCGTCAGATCGAGCGCGCCGAAGCGGCCGTGCGCGCGCTCGGCTTCCGTATCTTCCGCGTGCGGCATCATGACGAAGTCGCTCGCCTGGAAGTGGCTCGCAGTGAGATGCCGCGCATGCTGGATCCCGACATCAACCGCCAGGTGGTGGACGGGATCAAGGCCACCGGCTACCGCTACGTGGCGCTCGACCTGCAGGGCTACCGTCTCGGCAGCCTGAACGATGCCCTGACGCTGCGACCGATCTCGTGACACGCGTCCGCCTTCTGTTCGCAGCGGTCGTCATCGTCGGTGCCCTTCATGTGCCGATGCTGCCGTCGACGCTCGAAGACATCGACTCGGTGAACTTCGCGCTCGGTGTGCGTGCGTTCGATGTGGCCAACCATCAGCCACATCCCCCGGGCTATCCCGTCTACATGGCCCTCGGCAAAGTGGTGGCGCCTGTCGTGCGTGCTGTGATGGGCGACACCGTGGCCTCTGCGGTCGAAGCGCGCACGCTGGCGATCGTGTCGCTGCTGGCAGGTGTGGGGCTGCTGTGGGGACTCTTCGAACTGTTCAGTGCGCTGCGTGCCACACGCGGTGACGAACAACCATGGGAGACCGTCGACGCTGGTGCCGCGGGCGCGGCGCTGCTGGCGGTGTCGAGTCCGCTGATATTCACGATGACGACCCGCCCGATGAGCGATGTGGTGGGACTGGCCTTCGGGGTGGCCGCGCAGGCGTGCCTCGCGCGTGCCTGGTGGTGGCAGACGCCGCCGGCCGACGGAGACCGCCGGCTCACGATGACGCAGATCGAGGCATCGGGTGGCCTCATTGTGCGAGGGGCGTTTCTGGCAGGACTCGCCATTGGCGTGCGCACGCAGACGCTGTGGCTGACCGCGCCGTTGCTGGTGCTGGTGCTGGCCGACCGTATCGGTCGGGGTGCGGCCGGAGCCCTGCTGGGTGCCCTGATGACCTCGGCCCTCGGGTCGCTGGTGTGGGCCGTGCCGATGGTGGTGGCGACTGGCGGGTTTGGCGAGTATCTGTCGGTGCTCGGCATGCAGGCCGGTGAGGATTTTTCGAGTGGCGAGATGCTCTACACGAGCGGATCACTGCGGGCACTCGCGCAGGGGCTGGTGTACACCTTCGTCGACCCCTGGAACCACCCCGTGCTCGGCGCGGCCGTCCTGGGGCTGGCTGCAGTCGGCAGCCTGGCGCTCCTCAGGAAGGACCGTCGCACGCTGGTGCTGCTGTCGGCGATCACGCTGCCGTATCTGGTGTTCCATCTGCTGTTCCACGACACGTCGTTCATCCGATACGCCATGCCGCTGGTACCGGTCGTGGCGCTGCTGGCCGTGCGTGGACAGCAGCTGCTGCTGCCGCGTGCGATGCCGGCGGTGGCGGGTGCACTGGTGATGGCCTGCCTCGCCATGGCGGTGCCGTTGTCGATGCGGGCCGCCGGGGCCCCCGGTGTGGCGGTGCAGGTGCTGAGCGCCCTGCGTGCGGCCACGGCGACAGAGAGACCGGCCGCGCTCGCCATGCACCAGGCGTTCCGTCGTCCTCTTGAGGCCGAGACGGTGCCGGTGGGTCCCGTGCTGCCGTCGCCACCGCGACGCGAGTGGCTCGAACTGGTCGGACACTGGCGGGAAGGCGGACAGGGGCCCGTGTGGTTTCTGGCCGATCCGCGTCGCTCTGACCTGGCGCTGATCGACCCGCGCAGCATGACGGTGCGGCACGAGTATTCGTGGGCACCGACCGAGGCGCGTGTGTTTTCGGGCGTGCGTCCGAATGCCGTGCAGTTGGTGGAGATGCGGCAGCCCCGGTGGATGGCCGAGACGGGCTGGGCGCTCACGCCGGAGACTGCCGGCATGGCGGAGCTGATGCACGCCGGGCCGCACGTGGCGCCGATTGTTGCGCAGGTCCGCCGGGGGCCAGATGCGCTGCGGCTGCTGATTGGGGGACGGCATCTGGGGGCGGCCGGCGACCCCGACGTCCAGTTCACCGTCAGCATCGACGACGCCGAAGTGGCGGCCTTCACGGTGTCGCCCGGATTCTTCCTGCGCACGGTGATGCTGCCGGCCGGTGTCGTGGCTCCAGGAGGGCCCGAGTCGGGTCGCGATGGCCCCTATGCGCCCCTGCAGATCGCATCGGTCCCGGTGTCGGGTGCGCAGCCCGTGGTCACGGCCATCGAGCAGTTCGACCTGCAGACGCCCGAGACGCTCATGTGGGGATATGCCGAGGGGTGGCACGAGGCTGAATACCGCCAGGCCCTGGGGGTGTGGCGCTGGACCTCGGCCCAGGCCTCGCTGCGCATCGTGGGGGCCTCGACGCCCGTGCGCGTGGCGGTGCGCTATGAGGCGCCCGGACTGTCGTTCACGTCACCGAGCACCGTGCGACTGCTGGTGGATGGGCGCGTGATGGCCGAGCAGCAGGCATTCGAGACCGACGGCGTGCTCGAGGCCACCGTCCCGCTCGAGGCGCTGAACGCGGCTGACGGCGTGGTGCGCGTGGAGACCTCACAGACATTCACACCGGCCGAGCGCAGTGGCGCCACGGACCGTCGGGTCCTGGGTCTGCGTGTGTTCGGTGTGACGGTTGACGCTCAGGGTTTACGTTGACACCGGCGGCATGCCGCCGTATCCTCCGGGCACTATGATTCGACGGACTCTCCAGCTCACGGCCATCGCCCTCGTGCTGGTGGTAGGTGCGGCTGCCTGTGCCAAGAAGGCCCCGGCTCCGGCTCCGCCCCCACCGCCTCCTCCGGCCGCGCCGGCCCCGCCGCCGCCGCCCCCACCGCCGCCCCCACCGCCTCCGCCGCCGCCGCCTCCCGCTGCGCCGACCGAGGATGAGCTGTTTGCCCGCAAGTCACTCGAGCAGCTGAACAATGAGCGGCCGCTGGGCGACGTCTACTTCGACCTCGACAAGTCGGACATTCGTGACGACGCGCGCGCGGTGCTGAGCCGCAGCGCCGACTTCCTGAAGCGCTGGACCTCGACGCGCATCACGATCGAAGGCCACTGCGACGAGCGCGGCACGGCCGAGTACAACCTCGGACTTGGCGAGCGCCGCTCGGCAGCCGTGAAGGACTATCTGGTGGGTCTCGGCATCGGTGCCGACCGCATCACGGTGGTCTCGAAGGGCAAGGAAGCGCCGCAGTGCACCGAGTCGAACGAGTCCTGCTGGCAGCAGAACCGCCGCGGGCACCCGGTGTTCACCGCGAAGTAACGCAGAAACGAGGTCAGGCCCCGGTCTCGAGGGCCATGGCCTCTGCGGCCGCACGTGGGTCGGCTGCCCCGGTGATGGGGCGGCCGACCACAAGGTAGGTCGCCCCCGCCTCGACCGCCTGCGCGGGCGTCAGCGTCCGTGCCTGGTCATCGGTGCCCTGCTGCGATGCGGGCCGGATGCCCGGCGTCACAATCACAAATTCCCGACCGCACGCGTGACGGATCGCCGCAATCTCCAGCGGCGACGCGACGACGCCGTCGAGCCCGGCCTGCTGGGCGAGACGCGCCAGGTGCACCACCTGCTCGAGCACGGTACGTGACGTACCCACTTCCGCCAGAGCCGCTTCGTCCATGCTGGTCAGCACGGTCACGCCGATGACGAGCGGGCGGGGCACATTGAGGCGTGTCGCCGTGTCAGTGGCGGCCTTCGCCGCCGCCTGCATCATGGCCGAGCCGCCGGAGGCGTGCACATTCACCATCCATGCCCCGGTGCCGATGGCCGAGGTGACGGCACCGGCTACGGTGTTGGGAATGTCGTGAAACTTCAGGTCGAGAAACACCCGGTCGCCGCGCTCGGTCAGGGCACGCACGATGGCCGGCCCTTCGGCGGTGAACAGCTGCTTGCCAATCTTGTATCCGGCCACCGACCCGCGCAACGTGTCGGCCAGGGCCAGGGCTTTCGCCTGGGAATCGACGTCAAGCGCCACAAGAATCCGGTTCATCGGTGCACCACCTTCGGCGGCGTCGGGTCGAACGCGCCAATGAGATCGCTCAGCCGCTCGATCTGATGCCGAGCCATGTAATCATCCAGTCCGTCGAGCACCTTGTTCCACACGAACGGGTCGACGAAGTTTGCCGTGCCGATCTGCACGGCCGTGGCCCCGGCCAGGATGAACTCCAGGGCATCGCGGGCGTTGGTGATGCCGCCCATGCCAATGATGGGAATCTTCACCTCGCGGGCACATTCCCACACCATCCGTACCGCAATGGGCCTGATGGCCGGGCCGCTGAGTCCCCCGAGGACATTGGTGATGGTGGGCCGGCGGGTCTCCACGTCGATCGCCAGGGCGAGGAACGTATTGACCAGCGACACGGCATCGGCCCCGGCATCCTCCGCCGCACGAGCGAAGGACGCGACATCAGTGACATTCGGCGTGAGCTTCGGAATGACGGGCAGGTGCGTGACCTTGCGCACGGCCTCGACGACCTGTCCCGTGCCCAGCAGCGAGCAGCCGAACTGGATGCCGCCCTCCTTGATGTTGGGACACGAGATGTTGAGCTCGATGGCGGCCACGCCACCCGCATCGGTCAGGATGCGTGTGACTTCGGCATATTCATCGATGGTGGTGCCGCACACGTTCACGAACACCCGCGCCCCGCGCTCGCGCAGCAGTGGCAGCTTCTCTTTCACGAACCGGTGCACGCCGATGCCCTGCAGGCCGATGGCGTTGATCATGCCGGCCGGGGTTTCGACGATGCGCGGCGGGGCATGCCCTTCGCGCTCGGTGAGAAACAGGCCCTTGACGCAGACACCGCCGAGGGCCGACAGGTCGGTGACCTCGTCATATTCGAGGCCGTAGCCGAAGCAGCCACTGGCCGAGATGAGCGGATTCGGCAGTTCGAGCGTGCCGATGCGGACAGACAAGTCGCGAGCCATCAGTCCCACACGATCTCGGCGCCGTCAAAGACGGGCCCGGAAATGCACGAGCGCACATAGTGCGGTGTGCCGGCACCCTGCTGCACCTTCACGACGCAGCTGTAGCAACCCCCGAGGCCACAGCCCATCGTCCGTTCCACCGAGACCTCGCACGGCTGGCGGTGCTTCGTGGCGACGTGCGTGACCGCCTCGAGCATCGGCTCGGGCCCGCAGGCATAGACCATGACCGACTGCGGGTCGCGGCCGGCCAGGTCGCGGTCGAGTGGCAGCGTGACGCGGCCGTGTTCACCGCGTGAGCCATCCTCAGTGGTCAGCACGAGCCGCACCCCGAGGCGTTCGAAAAAATCGAGGTAGAAGAGTTCGGCGCCCGACCGTGCCCCGTAGATCAAGGTGGTGGGGGTGCCGTTGGCCACGAGGCGCATGGCCAGCGTCCAGAACGGCGCGAGGCCCACGCCTCCGGCGACCATCCAGGCCTCCTGGCCTGCGGCCGGGGGGCTGTAGGCGCGTCCGAGCGGGCCGAGCGTGGCGACGCGGTCGCCGACGCGCGCGTCGTAGAGGGCCTGCGTGGTGCGACCGGCGCGTTTGTTGAGAATGGAGACGGCGGTGGGGGTGCCGGCGGCGTCGCGCAGCACTTCGAACACCGAGAAGGGACGACGCAGCAGGGTGTCGGTCATCGTGGCGGGCCGCACCATGACAAACTGCCCGGCCACAGTGCGGGCACCCACGTCGCCGGCTGACAGGGTCAGCACGTTGTAATCGCGCGACAGCGGTCGGTTCTCGAGCACGGTCGCGTCCACATCGAGAGGCGGCATCGCATCAGGGTACACTACGGCCATGAACAACGTGATCGACTTCATCCACGTCCACCGTGACCGGTATGTCGACGAGCTGAAGCAGTATCTGGCCATTCCGAGCATCAGCGCCCTGCCCGCCCACGCGGCCGATGTGCGGCGCTGCGCCGAGTGGACCCGCGACGAGATGACCCGCATCGGCCTGCACCAGGCGCGTCTGGAAGAAACGCCGGGGCATCCGATTGTGTATGCCGAGTGGCTGGGAGCGCCCGGAGCGCCGACCATCCTGTTCTACGGGCACTACGACGTGCAGCCGGTCGACCCGGTCGGGCTGTGGACGTCGCCGCCGTTCGAGGCGACCGTGCGCGACGGCGAGATCTACGCCCGCGGTGCCGCGGACGACAAGGGGCAGGTCTTCATGCACTTCAAGGCGGTGGAAGCCCACCTGAAGCAGAACGGCCGCCTGCCGGTGAACATGAAGTTCCTCATCGAGGGCGAAGAGGAAGTGGGCTCGGCGAATCTCGACCACTACATTCAGGCGCATCGCGAGCAACTGGCGGCTGATG
>JBIIDF010000081.1:0-10394 GCA_044238535.1 Vicinamibacterales bacterium | reverse complement strand
GGAAGGCTATCAGAAGCGGCGCGCGGGCGAACACGTTTTCGCCGGCATCCTGCAGGTGACCTGCTAGAATCGCCCCCGTTCGTCCTGCGGCATGCCGGTCCTCCGTTGGAGGTCCCGCGTGATCCCGCGTGGTGCAGAGGGGTTGTGTCCGCAGCAGGGCCTGCCGCGGCAGTTGAGGGGGCATCGGTCATCGGTATGGTCGGATACGGGACACGGACGGGACGGACACGTCAGCGCTGCGCCAGCGTCGCCATCGGAATCGTCATCGCCGGCCTGGTGCTGGCCACGCCGTCGGTGGTGGCCGCGCAGGGCGGTGCCTCCACCGCGCCCTCGGCGGATGGCCCCGACCGCAATGCGTTGCGGTCATTCAATTTGCCCGGCGCGCCGGACCCTCCCGCCCCAACCGCCCCAGAGGTCATCGCCCGCGGAGAGAACGGGCGCGTCGTCATCCGTGCGACAAAGCTCACCGCGCCACTCACCATGGACGGCGAACTGGACGAAGCGTTCTATCGCGACACGCCCCCCATCACTGGGTTCATCCAGACCGTGCCCCGCGAGGGCGCCCAGTCGACCGAGAAGACCGAGGCCTGGGTCAGCTACGACGACAAGTTCTTCTACGTGACATGCCGCTGCTGGGAGTCGGCGCCTCCTGAGCAGTGGACTGCCAACGAATATCGACGCGACACCGCACAACTGCGGCAGAACGATATTTTCGGGGCGCTCCTCGATACCTTCCACGACCGCCGGAACGGGTTTCACTTCTACGCCAATCCGCTTGGGGCCCGTGCCGATCAGGTGGTCAGTAACGAGGGCAACCCGAACAGCGACTGGAACCCCGTGTGGTTTGTCCGTACCGGGCGCTTCGAAGGCGGGTGGACCGCCGAAATCGCGATTCCCTTCCGGTCCATCCGCTACATCTCCGGCCCGAACCAGGAGTGGGGCATTCAGATCCGTCGTTCCATCCGTCGGAAGAACGAATGGACGCACATCACGTTCATTCCCGCCGCGACAGGCGGCGTCAGCAGCATCTTTCGTGTGTCATCCGCCGCGACGCTTGTGGGGCTCGACCTGCCCCCGGCGGCCCGGAACATCGAACTCAAGCCGTATGCGATTTCACGGGTGACGTCAGATCTGACCAAGACACCCGCGGTCAACAACAGCCTGATCGGCACGGGCGGCCTCGATGCCAAATACGGCATCAGTGCAAACCTTACCGCCGACCTCACCATCAACACCGACTTTGCCCAGGTGGAGGTGGACGAGCAGCAGGTCAATCTCACCCGCTTTCCCATCGTCTTTCCCGAGAAGCGCGACTTCTTCCTCGAAGGCCGTGGCACATTCGAGTTCGCCCGTCCGACGACCCAAGGCGGATTCACGGGACAGACGACGGCCAGCAACAATGCGCCACAGGTGTTCTTCACACGACGCATCGGGCTCAACAACGGGCGCCAGGTCCCGATCATGGCCGGCGGTCGCGTCACCGGCACGGTCGGCCGCACCGCCATCGGCCTGATGAACATGGAAACCGGCTACGAGACGACGACCGGCGTCGATTCCGCCGCATGCCGCCCGCCCTATAGTACGTGCACCCCGCGCACCAACTACTCGGTAGTGCGCGTGCGCCGCGACATCCTGCGCCGCAGCAACATCGGGGTGCTCTTCACTAACCGGACCAACTCGCCGACCATCGCCGGCGCCAACCAGTCATACGGCATCGATGGCGCCTTCTCGTTCTTCCAGAACATTTCCGCCAACGCCTACTACGCCCGCAGCGAGTCGCCCAACCGCGCGGGTGACGAGGACAGCTACCAGGCCCGCTTCGAGTACGGCGCCGATCGATACGGGTTCCGCGCCGACTACCTGGACGTCGGCACGAACTTCTACCCCGAGGTGGGCTTCGTGCAGCGCCGGGGCTTCGGTCGCGGGTTCATGTCGGGCCGCTTCAGCCCCCGCATGCCGCGCGGTCGCCGCGTGCGCCGCTACCTGTTCGAGGCCGCGGGCGAGTATGTCGTCAACCGCAACCGGCAGATCGAGTCGAGCAGCAACAGCGCCCGCTTCCTGACCGAGTACAACAGCAGCGATCAGATCATCCTCGATGTCTCCAACGACCAGGAACTGCTGGTGCGCCCCTTCACCGTCGCACGCGGCGTCAGCATCCAGCCCGGCGATTACCGGTTCAGCTCGATGACCGCCAGCTATGCCTTCGGGCAGCAGCGCCGCGCCTCGGGCACCGTGGCCCTGCGCCTGGGGCAGTTCTATGACGGCCTGCTCAGTAGCCTCACCGTGAGCGGTGCGCGCGTCGCCCTCACCAAGCAGTTCTCCGTCGAGCCGTCGGTCACCCTGAATCGCGGCACCCTGACCGCTGGCGACTTCACCACTGCCCTGCTGCGAACGCGCGTCGACTACGCCTTTACGCCGCTCCGCTTCCTGAGCGCCCTCGTCCAGTACAGCTCAAATGACCGCACGTTCTCGAGCAACGTCCGCTTCCGCTGGGAGTATCGGCCTGGCAGCGAGGTCTTCATCGTCTACACCGACGAGCGCGACACGACGGCTCGCGGCTACCCCGGGCTGCGCAACCGCGCCTTTGTCGTTAAGGTCAACCGGCTGTTTCAGTTCTAGACCACCCTCGTCGCCGCCGGTGGTTTCCAGTATGATTTTTCCTGATAGGCATTTCGCCTGGGGAGCATCCATGAACCGCATCCGTGTCGGCCTCGCGCTCGTTCTCGTCTCATGTTGGGCCACTGCCGCCCTCGCACAGACACCCGCCGTCAACGCTCCGGACCCGGGCCCGGTCCCGAAGTATGTGGCCGACCCCATCGCCCTGATGCCTGCGGCCCTCGGGCCGTTCCACCGTCCCATCTCCTCGAAAGTGCCCGACGCCCAGAAGTTCTTCGATCAGGGCTTCCAGATGATGTACGCCTTCGCCCGGCTCGATGCCGTGCGATCGTTCCGTGAATCCTGGAAGCGCGACCCGGCCTGCGCCATCTGCTACTGGGGGGAAGCGTGGGCCTGGGGGTCGTATCTGAACGGTCCGATGCCGGCCGAGCAGTCACCCTTTGCCTACTATGCGCTGCAGAAGGCCATCAGTCTCAAGGCGCAGGCCTCGCCGATCGAACGCGACTTCATCGATGCCCTCACGCCACGCTACGTGCAGAACTTCGACCCCAAGACGCGGCGTGTGCAGGACGAGGCCTATGCCGAGTCGATGCGCAAGCTGGCCGAGAAGCACCCGAACGACCTTGACGCCGTCACGCTCTACGGCGACGCCCTCTTCCTGCTGGAACCACGCCGCGGCCGTCGCGACGTGAACGCTCCGAACATCAAGCGTCTGCACGGCGTCCTCGAGTCGGTGCTGGCAAAGGACAACAAGCACACCGGTGCCTGCCATCTCTACGTGCACGCCACCGAGTCGACCCAGCGCCCCAGCCTCGCCGAGGCCTGCGCCGAGTTCCTCGGCGACAGCATCCCCGGGGCCAGCCATATCCAGCACATGCCCTCGCACACCTGGAACGAGGTGGGCCGCTGGTCAGATTCCGTGCGCTCGAACCTCGAGGCGTGGCACTCGGATCTCAAGGCCGACTACGGCGAAGGGTTCGCCATCTATCCAGAACACAACCTGCACATGCTGCTCTACGCCGCCTCGATGGACGGACAGGGGGCCATCGCCGTGCAGGCCGGGCGCGACTACGCCAAGCGCACGAGCGATACGGTCTACCACGTGCTGACGCTGATCCGGTTCGGCCGCTTCGACGAGGTCCTCGCCGTCACCAGCAAGCCGGAGCGCCACTTCCCGCAGGGCGCCTGGGAATTTGCGCAGGGCTATGCCCGCCTCAAGCTCGGTGAGCCCGACTACGCCCGGCTCCACCTCGACCGCGTGAAGAAGCTCGAGTCGACGACCTCGCAGGACTATCGTTCGAATCCGACCAAGCGACTGCTCGGCGTGCTGACGAATCTGCTCGAGGGCGAAATGCTTGTGGCGAACAAGCAGACCGAGGCCGCCATGCCCTTCTTCGAGAAGGCCGTCCAGCTGGACGATGAGCTCGAATACGACGAACCCGAGCCAATTCCCTTCCCCGCGCGTCACTGGCTGGGTGCAGCCCTTATCGACCTGAAGCGCTACGCCGAGGCCGAGAAAGTTTACCGCGACGACCTCGATCAGCATCCGCACAACGGCTGGTCGCTGCTCGGGCTCAAGCAGGCGCTGACCGGCCAGGGCAAGAAGGACGCCGCCGTCGACGCCGACTTCGAGAAGAGCTGGGCACGCGCCGACCATTGGGTGCGCGCCTCGCGCTTCTAACCGGCCTGCCCGTCGGGGCGTGGTAGCATCCGCACCATCTGCGGAGGCTGCCATGTCCCGACGTCTGTCTGCTGCTGCCGGTTGTGCCCTGATTGCTGCGTCGCTCGTCACCGCCAGCGCCCAGTCTCCCCAACGTCCCTCGGGCGCCCCGCCTGCCCCGTCCGCTGATCCCTACGCCACCAACGCGGCCCCGGGCACGTCGACATTTCCCCTGGCCGCGCCGGCCGGCACCGACAGCCGCGCAAGAGACGCCGCCCCTGCAGGCGCGACCAACACCGGTCCCTTCAATCCCGCCACCTGGACGTTCGGCACAGCATTCGAGGCCCCCGCAGGCACGCCCGTCTGGAATCCGGTGAAGCTCAAGATGAGGGCCGGAGGCAAGGTGACTGGCGGCACGCTATTCGGCGCGACCGAACCGAGCATCTACTGCGCCATGGCACAGGCCGGCTACGACTTCATCTGGACCGAAATGCAGCACGACCAGCGCGACTGGCAGGCGGTGGCCCGCATGTGGCGCACGTGTCCCCATGCCCCTGCGGTGCCCGGCGTGCGCGTCGCCTACACCGATGAGCGCGAGATTCAGCATGCCCTCGATGCCGGTGCCCTGGTGCTGGTGGTGCCCACCGTCGACACCGTCGAGGAAGCCCGCGCCGTCGTCGACTGGACCTACTTCCCGCCCCTCGGTCGCCGGAGCAATGGCGGCGGGCAGGCCTTCGATGCGGCGATGTACGGCGCCGTGCCCGGAGGCTATCGCGCCACGGCCAACGACAACATCGTGCTCATCCTGATGATCGAAACGCTGGAGGGGCTGAAGAACGCCGAGGCTATCGCGCGCGTGCCCGGGGTCACTGCCATCTTCGCCGCCAGCGGTGACCTCGCGAACTTCACCGGCTACCGCCAGGGACAGCCCGACTACGAGCGCGCCATCAACATCGTGCACGACGCCGCGCTGGCCGCCGGCGTGCGGCTGTGCGGACCGCTGGCATGGCGCGACCGGCCCGACTTCACCTGCTTCCAGGCTGGCAGTGAAACGGCCGCCATCGCGAGGGGCGTGGCCGCCGAGCTCGGGTCGCTCGCCAACACACAGGGCCGGCCCACCGCCGGGCCGTTTGCCGTGCGTCCCAAACCCTGACCGACGCCGGCACGCTCACGGGCGGTCACCACCCGCTCGCACCATGATGTCTGGCTGTCGTGCGCTGGGGGCGAAGGCCAGGCACGCAGGTCTGGAGCCCGGTCCGGATTCACGCCGGGCAGGGCTGGTGGCCCGGAACGATGGGCTCAGGCCACGGCTGCGGCCACCGCTTCCACCGTCTCGCCCACGATGCTGACGATGCGGTCGATGTCGGCGTCTGAGGTGATGAGCGGCGGCGCGATGCAGACGCAGTCGAGCACGGCACGCGAATAGAGCCCGCGGTCGAGCATGCCGTCGATCAGCTTCTGCGTCACGCCGAGGCTCGGCGCGTGCAGTTGCCTGGTCGACTTGTCGGCCACCACTTCCACGGCGGCCATCATCCCGAGGCCACGCACGTGGCCCACATGCGGGAGCGACTCGAGCGTGCGAAGGCCGGACAGCAGCCGGCGGCCACTGGCGGCGGCCCGCTCGACCATGCCTTCACGCTCGATGATGTCAATGTTGGCCAGCGCCACGGCGCAGCTGGTGGGATGTCCCGAATACGTGAACGCATGCATCCAGCGCTGCGCGGGCGTCGCGCCATTGATGACATCGCGGATGCGATCCGACACACCCACGCCGCCCAGCGGGATGTAGCCGCTGGTCACGCCCTTCGCAAACTGCATGATGTCGGGCTCGATGCCGTAGTGATGCAGGCCGAACCAGCGTCCGGTGCGGCCGAACCCCGTGATGACTTCGTCGGCGATGAGCAGCACATCGTAGGCGTCACAGATCTGCCGGATGCGCGGGAAGTAATCGTCGGGCGGCACGATCACGCCGCCTGCCCCCTGCACGGGCTCGGCGATGAACGCCGCCACCGTCTCGGGCCCTTCGCGGAGGATGGCCTGTTCGAGTTCGTTGGCCATGGCGACGCCCGGGCTCACCGACATGTCGGTCTGCTCGTAGCGATACGGATCGGGCGCAGGGATATGCAGGAATCCGGGTGTGCGCGGCTCGAACATCGGCCAGAACGCCTGCAGGCCCGTGGCGCTCATCGCCGCCAGAGTCAGCCCGTGATACGCGCGGTGCCGCGAGATGACCTTGATCTTGTCAGACTTGCCCTGCGCCCTCCAGAAATAGCGCGCCGTCTTGAACGACGTTTCCGACGACTCGGCGCCACCGCTGGTGAAGAAAAACGTATTGATCGACGGATACGTGAGCGCACACAGCCGCTCGGCCAGCCTGATGGCCTGCTCGTTGCTGCCGCCCGCATACGCGGAATGAAAGGCCAGCATCGACATCTGCCGCGCCGCGGCCTCGCCGAGTTCACAACGGCCGTGGCCGATGTTCACATTCCAAAGACCCGACAGGCCGTCGATGTAGTCACGCCCGTGCGAATCGTGAATGTGCGCGCCCTGCCCCTTCACCCAGATGCGGGTGCCGGCATACGCCGACGGGTGGTGCAGCGGATGCATGAGGTGCGCCTGATCAACGGCGAGGGTCGGAGTCGACATGGCCCCTCATGCTATGCCGCCTGCGCGGGCAGGGCAACCCTCACCAGGGCCGTGACGGCTCTGGTGAGGGGCTGAAATGTGGTGGCGGAGTGCCTATTTCGGCGCGACGACGACGGTGACCGTGCCGTCGGTGGTGAGGGCGCCATCATCGGCGCGCACGCGGATCTGATACTCGCCGGCCTGGTGGAACGTAGCGCGTACGGCCACCCGGCCGTCGCCCATGTCAGGGGGCGTCCACAGGGGAGCCCAGGGCGAATTGCCACCCGTGCGGGTGTCCTCCCACGGGGCGATCTGCGGAGGGTCGAAGGTCACCGCGCCTGGACCGCGATAGACCGACCAGCTGGCATGCAGCCCGACGATCTTGCCCACGGTGATGCGCGACGGGGGCAGCATGACGCGGCGTGCACGAAGTGCCTCCAGCTGGGCACGATTGGCTGACGACAGATTGGTCGACGACCCGGTGTTGCTGACGGCCGCGCCTGCACCGATGGCGCGGGTCTTCGGAATGCCGTCATCGGCGACCACGGCCACCAGGGACACAGGCTCGCCCACGCGGGCCGTGAGGCGCTTGGCCCCCTGCACCTCGAGCGTAGGCGCCTTGTTGGCGCGCACTTCGGGGCTGCTGCTGCCGGCACCGAGCGCACCGGTCTCAGAGGCCCTGACCACGCCGTCGATTTTGTAGTCGAGCGCCAGGCTCGCATAGGCCCGCTCGGTCTTGCCGCGGGTCGTCAGCGTCCAGATGAGCTCGTCTTTCTCGGTGAATCCCTTCGGCACCGCCACGCGGAAGATGAAGCGGTTGCGCCGCGGCAGAAAGCGTGTCGGCTGACCCTGATCGGCCCCACCGATGTTGAACCCGTTGTCGGGTCCCACCGGCACGTCGAGCTCCTCTTCCCAGTTGCGGTTCATGTATCCGAACACGAACCAGCGCGAGCCGTCGGCATCTTCTTCCCATCCCTCAAAGGCAGGAGAAACCGTCTGGCCGCGCGAATAGGTGAGGCCCTGGGCCCCGGCCACCGGAACGGCGGTCGGGGCGACGAGCGTCAGCGTCAGGAGCAGCCGTGCGGAGACGGCCACGAGCGAGCGTGCAGTCGGCATCATCGTCACTGCTGCTGGCGGGGCGCCGCCGTCGCCGGCGTTGCGGGAATATCGATATTGCACAGCGGACAGCCGATCATCACCGTGCTGCGGTTGAGCTTGAGCGACTCGCGCCGCGCCTTCATCTCGGCGGTGAACTGCTCGTCGGTCAGTGACACGCGGTTGCCGAGGTCGATGAACATATTCGCCACCGACCGGTTGCCTGATCCCTGCCAGTTGCGCGGGTCGGGCACGTTCTTGTTCCGGGGTGAGTTGTCCATGTACCCGGTGATGTGCAGGATGGTGCCCTTCGGGAGCAGCGGGGCATGCGTGTCGTCGTAGTCATACCCGCGCACCCAGTTGTGGTCGTAGCCGACGCAGTTGATCGTCTGGGCGCTGTAGCCCCAGATCGCCTCGAGACACATGCGGGCCCCCGGTGCGTGCAGGTGGGGTTCGAACGACAGAATCTTGGTGTGCTCGGTCAGCACCGTGTAGGCGTGCAGTTCCTGGTTGGCCTGATTGCCCATGATGTCGATGTCGACACCATTGCCCAGCGACACACGTGACGGCCGATACTCGGGCTTGTAGCCCTTCGGCATAAACTTGAAGCCGATCTCGAGGCGGGCCTTCGTGTCGCGCCCGTTCGAGTGCAGGTGCACCGAATCAGAAATGACCGACGAGCCGGCTTTCAGCAGGCGCGCCGACTTCGGATCGAAGAAGTCGGGCTCGCGGCCCACTTCGTGCACCGGCCAGGTGGTGGTGCCCGGCGTGGCGCCGGTGAGGGAGGCCAGATCGAACGGGTCGGTCGGGTCGGTCTGGTCCTGCGAATTGAGGGGCCGGGTCTGCCAGATCATGTGGTGAAAGACATAGCGACCGCCGACCGTGTGGCGTCCGGTACCCGAGGTCTCGACATCGTTGACCTCGCGCACCTCGACGGCCGACACATAGCGGTCTTCGGTGAGCCCCGTCGGCACCGGAGGAATCTCGCCCCACCAGTCGGGTGACCCGGCCTTGACGGTGAGTTCTTCGGTGCGCACGACAAGGTCGGGCTCGCCGATCTGCCACGACGTCGCATCGTTCCAGACGCGGGCGGTGGGCAGGTCGGCCATGTTGCCGCGAGGGGCGCCGCTGTCTGCCCACTTGGCAATGAGGGCGATTTCGGCCTCACTCAGCGACGGGTCGTTCTTGAAGTGCTGGATACCGATTTCGCGCTCGACATACCAGGGCGGCATCACGCCAGCCCGCGGCCCCATGCCGGTGCGCTGCTTAATCGAGCGGGCCCAGGGGCGCACCTGCTCGTAGGTGGACAGCGCCATCGGGGCGACGCCATTCACGCGATGACAATTCTCACAACTGCGCTGAAGAATCGGCGCGATGTGTTTGGCATATGTCACCTCCGGAGCCGGGGCGGCGCCGCCCTGTCCGGCCGGGGCGGTGCCCTGCGCCGCCAGGCCCGCCGCTGCCACCCACACCACCACCGCCGCTCCTGCCACATGCTGCCACGTGACCCGTGCACGACCCGTCATGCTGCCGCTCCTTCCTGATCCGCGCGTGAGGAGTGTCAGGGGCTTCCCCGCGACGGGTGCGCCTGACTGGATTCAGAACCCGCTATACGATACCAAACACACAGAGACACGGCGCGACAAACTGCCCGACGGCCGTCCGCCTCGCATTCGCACGACGACGACCCGGGCAGGGGCCTGGGTGCATCCGGCTGCCGCTGCCCCCTCCCGGAGAGGTCTGCCAGCCCTGCCTCGAGGATCAGCGATAATCGGAGCAGATGTCGCTCAACTATCAGGCCACGCGCTTCCAGTGCACCTGGCCCTGGGACATGCTCGTCATGCTCTGCGACGGGCGCATTGTCTGCGGCTGTGCCGACCCGCTCGCCAAGCGTGTGCTGGGTGATGCGCGCACCCACAGCATCGAGGCGATCTGGCGAAGCACCACGCTCGACCAGCTGCGGCGCGACATGAATGCCGGTGGCGCCGACTTCTGCGGCGACTGCCCGCTCAAGATGCCCCTCGGGCCGGACGAGATGCCCGCGCAGCGGTCACTCGATGTGGCCCGCCACCCCGGCCGCATGTTCATCGAGTGCACCGCGGCCTGCAACATCTCGTGCCACGAAGCCATCTGCGCCCCCGAAACCGGCATCACGCGCACCAGGCAGGCGGGGATGCTCGACTTCGAACTGTTCCGCCGCGTCATCGACGAGGTCGGGCCCTCGCTGTATCGCATCGACTTCTTCAATTACGGCGAGGCGTTCCTGCACAAGCGCGCCGTGGAGATGTGCGAATACATCAAGGCGAACCACCCGCACATCTACCTCTACACCAGCACGAACGGCGGGGCCCTCAGTGAGGCGCAGGCACGGCGTCTGGTGCACTCCGGTATCGACGAA
>JBIIDF010000365.1:0-2913 GCA_044238535.1 Vicinamibacterales bacterium | reverse complement strand
AGAGCCCGACCTGTGCCCCGAGGCTGGCCGAGGGCAGCAGGCCGAGTGACCCGCAAACGGCCCCGGCTTCGTCCGAGAGAATGTCGCCGAAGAGGTTCTCGGTGAGCAGCACGTCGATAGTCGACGGGGCGAGCGCCAGTTTCATGGCGGCCGCATCGACATATTCGTGCGTCAGGATCACTTCGGGATACTCGGCGGCGAGCTGCTGGACGGTGCGGCGCCAGAGTTGCGAGACCTCGAGCACATTCGCCTTGTCGACCGAGACCAGGCGCCCGCGTCGGCGACGGGCAAGATCGAAGGCCACCCGGGCCACCCGGGTGATTTCGTCGACGGAGTAGCGCAGGGTGTTGTGTGCGCTCTGCCCGTCGGCGGCGACTCCTCGCGGCTCGCCGTAGTAGAGCCCGCCGGTCAGCTCGCGCACCACCATGAGGTCGGTGCCTGCGAGCACCGAGGGCTTGAGCGGTCCGCTGCCCTCCAGGCCGGCCCATACGCGGGCCGGTCGCAGGTTGGCATACAGCCCCAGCGCCTTCCGGATGGCGAGCAGGGCGGACTCGGGGCGCTTGCCCGGCGGCGCCTGGTCGAAGGCCGGGTCACCGACGGCACCCAGAAACACCGCGTCGGCGGTCGTCGCCGCCTGTAGCGTCTCGTCAGGCAGCGGTACCTGCGTCGCCCGCAGGGCGGCGCCGCCGATCAGGTGGGGCGTGGTGTGGAACGCGTGGCCGAAGCGCGCCCCGACGGCGTGCAGCACCGCGCACGCGGCGTTCGTGACTTCCGGACCGATGCCGTCACCCGGCAGCAACACAATGTGACCGTTCATACGCCGAATCCGTAGCCTGACTCGTGGGGCACCGGCTCATGCGGCGCCGGCTGCGCCGGGGCCGTGACGCCGAGCACGGCGCAGGTGATGTCGACCAGGTCCTGGTCGGTGATGTGCTTGCGGACATCGGCGGCCGCGACCATGGCCCGATACACACGGTCGACGCCGTCGCGGTCGAGGGCAAAGCCCAGCTGCTCACAGCGCGCGGCCACGGCATGACGCCCCGAATGCTTGCCCAGCACCAGCGTGGTGCGGGGCACGCCCACATCCTCGGGCCGCATGATTTCGTAGCAGCGCCGATCCTTGAGCATGCCGTCCTGATGGATACCGGCCTCGTGCGCGAACGCGTTGCGTCCGACGATGGCCTTGTTGGCCTGGACGGCTTCGCCCGTCAGTTCGGTGAGCAGACGGCTGCTCGGATAGAGCTGGCGTGTATCGATGCCGGTGGTGACAGGCAGTCGGTCGGCCCGGACATGCGTCGCCATGATGACTTCCTCGAGCGAGGCGTTCCCGGCCCGCTCGCCAATGCCGTTGATGGTGCATTCGATCTGACGGACGCCTGCCCCGATGGCCGCCAGCGAATTGGCGACGGCGAGCCCGAGGTCGTCATGGCAGTGCGCGCTGAATACCGCCTTGTCGGCGTTGGGCACCCGCTCCAGCACATCGGCAAAGAAGGCCGCAATTTCGTCCGGCGTGCTGTAGCCGACCGTGTCAGGCAGGTTGACGGTGGTGGCCCCGGCGGCAATGACCGCTTCGATGACCCGGCACAGGAAGTCGGCGTCGCTGCGCGTGGCGTCTTCTGCCGAGAACTCCACATCGTCGGTGTAGCGGCGGGCGCGTGTGACGGCGGCGACGGCGGCCGCCACGCACGCGTCGCGGGACATATTGAGTTTGCGGGACAGATGCAGGTCGGATGTCGCGATGAAGGTATGGATGCGGCGGCGCGGGGCCGGTTCGAGGGCCCAGGCGGCCCGGTCGATGTCGCCGTCGGCGCAGCGGGCCAGTGCGGCCACCGTCGTGCGCTCCAGCGTACGGGCGATGGTGCGGACCGCCTCGGCGTCATCCTCGGAGGCGATGGGGAAGCCGGCCTCGAGCACATCGACGCCCAGCGCTTCCAGCTGGCGCGCCATACGGAGTTTTTCGTCGAGCCTGAGCGAGAAGCCGGGGGCCTGTTCGCCGTCTCGCAGCGTCGTGTCGAAAATCACGAGGCGGGAGGATGCAGACATACGGCAGTAGTGTGAGCAACACCGCGCGGGAAGTCAAAGTTATGAAGTTTAGCTTTATATTAGAAGGAATTATTTATGACCCTTGAAGATCTGAAGGCCTTCATCGCGGTGGCCACCGAGCGGAGTTTTTCCCGGGCGGCCCGCACGCTGCGCCGGACACAGCCGGCTGTCAGCCAGGCGATTCGCCGGCTGGAGGACGCCTGTGGCGAACGGCTCATCGACCGGTCGCTGCGCGACGGCACCCTGACGGATGCCGGTGAACTGCTGCTCGATTACGCGCGCCGTACCGTCGGGCTGCTGGACGAGGCGACCCGTGCGGTCAGCGATCTGCGGGGCCTGAAGACCGGCCGGGTCGTCATCGGGGCCAATGAGGCCGGTGTCCACACGCTGCTGCCCCTGATTGCGCTGTTCCAGAAGCAGCATCCCCAGGTGCTGATCGACGTCCGGCGCGTGCCGGCCCGCATGATGGCGCAGGAAGTCCTGCTGCGGTCGGTCGAGTTCGGCGTTCTGACGTTCACGCCTCCCGACCGTGAACTGCAGTCAGTCGCCCTCGGGACCGACGAGACGGTGCTGCTGGTGGCGCCCACGCATCCGCTGGCGCGGAAACGGCAGGTGACGCTGGAGGAAGTGGGACGGCAGTCGATCATCGCGCACAACGACCCGTCGCCGACGCGTGAGCGCGTGCTGCGGCTCTACGAGCGCCGGCACGCCGCGCTCAACATCCGCGTGTCGCTGCCGAGCCTTGACGGCATCAAGCGCGCGGTCGAGATGGGCATGGGGGTGGCGATTCTGCCGCGCCGCTGCGCCGTGGCCGAGATTGCGCGCGGGCAGCTGGCCGCGGTCCAGGTCCCCGAGCTGCGGTCGCCGCGT
>JBIIDF010000364.1:0-2927 GCA_044238535.1 Vicinamibacterales bacterium | reverse complement strand
GATGTAGACCGCCGCGTTTGCCTTCAGCTCGGCGGCATGCTTCTCGGCCCACTCCGTCGAACCGAGCAGTCCCCATTCCTCGCCGTCCCACAGCGCCAGGATGATCGTCCGGCGCGGACGCCAGCCCGTCTTGAGCAGCTCACCCAGCGCACGGCCGGTTTCCATGAGCGAGACCGCACCGCTGATGGGGTCATCGGCACCGTTGACCCAGGCATCGTGATGATTGCCGTAGATCACCCATTCATCGGGAAGCTCGCGCCCGGGGATGCGGACGACGACGTTGTGCAGGGGCCGCGTCTGCCAGTCGAAGCGCAGTGCCACGCGAGCCGTCGCCGGGCCGGGGCCAGCGTGATAGGTCACCGGCAGCGCCCCGCGCCACTCGGGCGGCACCACCGGTCCCTTCATCGCCCGCAGCAGCGGCAGGGCATCGCCGTACGAAATGGGCAGCACGGGAATCTTGAGGATGGTGGCGGCTTGCTCTCGGGCCAGCTTGCGCGCCCCGGGCTCGGACGCCCATCCCGGCGACAGCGGGTCGCCGGGGTGCACCGGCATGTCCATCACGCTGCCGCGCTGCACGCCCTGGTCGGGACGGAACGGGCCGTCCGGATACACATCGCCCTGAAAGAACCCATCGTCCCTGGGATCGGAATAGATGAGGCAGGCGACGGCGCCGCGTTCGTGGGCGACCTTGGGCTTGATGCCGCGCCATCCGCCGCCGTAGCGCGCCAGCACGACCTTGCCCTTCACGCTGATGCCCATCTGCTCGAGGCGATCGAAGTCGGCCGGCATCCCGTAGTTGACGTAGACCACTTCTCCGGTGACATCGCCGTCACCCGAGTACGCGTTGAACACCGGCGTCATGTCGGCGTCGGCGGAATCGGGATCGGTTGCCAGCACCGGCTCGGCGATGGCCATGGTGTGCCGCGTGGGCGACACCATCTCGACCGTGCGTTCGGCGGGCCACGGCATCAGGGCCTCGAAGCTCTCGATCCGGGCATCGAGCCCGAATGAGGCGAACGTGTCGCGCGCATACTCGGCGACCTTGCGCGAGCCCGGCCGGCCGGCCACGTGCGGTTCCCCGGCCATGACCTCCATGTAACGCCTGAGGCGTGCGCTGTCGGGCACGGCCCTGAGCTGCGCTTCGCGCACGCGCTGGGCCTCGACATCGGCCTGCGGAAATCCCCGAATCGGCTGCCCCTGCGCCGCCGGGCGCTGGCCTCCCAGCGTCAGCAGCACCACCGCCAGCACAAGCATGCGCATCATCACGGGAACCTCCGTCAGTCGACCGTGCGCAGGATCACGCACTTCAGGTAGTAGGTTTCGGGCACGCCCAGCAGCACGGGATGGTCGCGCCCCTGCATCCGCTTCTCGACGACCGTCACGGGACGATGGCTGTCGACCGACGCTTCGTAGAGGGCCTGCCCGAACAGGGCTTCATCGACGTTGTAGGAACAACTGCAGGTGACCAGGAATCCGCCGGCATTCAGCAGTCGGAGCGCCCGCAGGTTGATCTCCTTGTAGCCGGCCATGGCCTTCTCCACCGACGCCTTGTTCTTCGCGAAGGCTGGAGGATCGAGCACGATGCAGTCGAAGCGTTCGCCCTGGCGTTCGAGGTGCCGCAGTTCGTCGAAGACGTTCGCCTCGCGGGCGACCACCTGCGGCAAGCCGTTCAGCGACGCGTTGCGGGCAATGCGGCCCACTGCGTCGGCCGAACTGTCGATCGCGATGACCTCGCGGGCCACCGAAGCCAGGCGCAGGGCGAAGCCACCGTTGTAGCTGAAGCAGTCGAGCACGCGGCCCGTCGCATAACGCGCGGCCGCCTCGCGGTTCTCGCGCTGGTCGAGGAAGAGGCCGGTCTTCTGGCCGTGCCAGCAGTCAACCTCGTACTGCACGGGCCCTTCGCGCACGGGCACGAGCGCCGGCACCTCGCCGTGGAGCAGGCGCACCTCCTGCGGGAGCCCCTCGAGTGTGCGCACCTTCGGATCGTTGCGCGCCAGCACGCCGGTGGCGCCCGTCAGTTCGACGAGCAGCGGCACCAGCGTCGGCAGCAGGCGATCCATGCCCTGCGAGAGGGCCTGCACCACCAGCACTTCGCCGTACTGATCGACCACCAGCGAGGGCAGCAGGTCGGCTTCGCCGTGCACGAGGCGGAAGGCGGTGGCATCGAGCTGCAGCGCGCCGCGGAACTGGATGGCCTGCCGCAGCCGCGCCTTCCAGAACGTCTCGTCAATCGCGCGTTCGTCGCGCGCGAGCATGCGCAGCGTGATTTGCGACTGATCGCTGAAGAGGGCACTGCCAAGCGGGCGGTCCTTGACGCCGAGCACCCGTACGACATCGCCGGGCCCGGCCTGAACCTCGGAGACATCCGAGCGATAAATCCATGGGTGACCGGCGCGCACGCGCGCCTCCCCCTTCGGTGTGATGCGGACGACAGAAGACACAGGAACCTGTACTATAGCCCCGGTTTTCTGCCGCCCTCCCCACCATGTCTCCCACGCACCCACCGGACGATGCAGGCGCCTTCGCGTGGTGGCACACGGCCGATGCCCGTGCGCGGCGGGCATTCACGGCCGCCGCGCTCGGCTGGATGCTCGATTCCTTTGATGTGATGCTGTACTCGCTGGTGCTGGCGGCGCTGATTCAGGACCCGGTGCTGCAGCTGTCGACGGCGACCGCGGGCACGCTCGGGGCCCTGACGCTGCTGGCCGCCGCCGCGGGTGGCGTCGTCTTCGGGATCGTGGCTGACCGTGTGGGACGCAAGCAGGCGCTGATGGCGGCCGTGCTGTGCTACTCGGTCTTCACTGCCGCGTGCGGGTTGGCTCAGTCGGTGCCGCAGCTGGCCGTGTTCCGCATCCTGCTGGGGTTCGGCATGGGGGGCGAGTGGGCCACAGGCGCCACGCTCGTCTCGGAGACCTTTGCGCCCCGGC
>JBIIDF010000078.1:0-10526 GCA_044238535.1 Vicinamibacterales bacterium | reverse complement strand
CCTGTGGATACTGTGTCTCCTGCTGGCGGGTCTGACGACGGTGGCCTGGCGCACGACGAAGGTGGGTCTGGCGGAACAGGGGCGCCTGACCGGTGTACTGCTGCACGAAGAGCGGCTTCGCCTCGCTGGCATTCAGGAGCGGGCGGCGCGGGAACGCGACGACCTGCTCGCGAAAGGCCAGCCACTCTCGCCTGTCCTCTTTGGCTCTCGGCATGCGACCACGATTGGCCACTACAGCGGGGGGCGATGGATGACGCTGCCGGCCCTGCCCACCGGGTCGCTGGCCATGGGAGAGCGTGACCTTCAGCCGCTCGGATACCTGGCCTCGGTGGACCGATGGCAGGGCCAGAAGGAGTCGCAGTTCTCCAGTCCCCTCTGGCAGCGCATGGTGCGCTTCGACGTGCAGTTTGTCGCCGCCTATCTCCTGCCGCTCGCCATCATCGTCCTCTGCGCCGGCGCCGTGGCCTCGGAGCGCGAGCGCGGAACGCTGTCACTGCACCGCGCCCACGGCAGCAGCGGCATCAGGCTCGGCATCGGCCGGGGCCTCGTGCGCACGGGCATCCTCGTCATGGGGGTCGTCGTGTCTGCCTGGGGCCTCATGGCACTGGACGGCGTCGCCGATGCGTACGGCAGCATGAGGCTCGGCGGGTGGGTGGCGGGCCTGGTCTGTTACGCGGCCTTCTGGCTGGGGGCGATGGCGGTGATTGACAGTTACGTGCCATCGGTCAAGGGCAATCTCCTGACGGGACTGGTGGCCTGGGTCATCGTGCTGTTCCTGCTGCCCGCTCTGGTGACTCTGCTGGCGGACGTCATGCATCCGGTACGGTCACGTGCCGATGTCGAGCGCCAGCGACGCCAGGCCTATCAGGACACCTGGAGTCTCAGCAACGACGAAGTGCTCACGGCGTTCTATGCGTCGCATCCCGAGATCCCACCGTCGCGCGATGCGCGCGGAGGACTCGAACGTTATGCCATCTATCAGATGCGGCTGCTCGAACTGATGCGGGAGCGTCTCCTGGCCGTCGAGTCAGGCTTCGAGGAGACGGCCGAACGGCGGCGAAGGCTTCTCGGAGTGGTGCGTTTCGCATCCCCGGTGCTGCTCCTGCAGGACATCACGACGTGGGCCGCTGGCACTCATGGTGATCGGTTTGCAGAGTTCCGTCGCCAGCGGGAGCAGTTCCTCGAGAAGTGGGATCGGTTCTACATCACCCGCATCTACTCGCGCGAACCCATTGAGAACCTTGCGGAGACACCCGTGTTCACCTTCCAGGAACCCCTGGTGCGTGACACGGTGGCGGGGCCGGCCTGGTCGTGCCTCGGCCTCCTGGGGGCAGCGCTCGGTCTGCTCGGCTGGGCGTCGGTGCGATTCCGGCACCAGCCCCTCTAGTCGTCACCAAGACCCGGTCGTGTCGTATCCAGGGTGTCTGCCCCCCAGCGATACAGCACATGTGTGTCGACCGGACAGCCACCCACCACATGTTCGGCCACGATCCGCCTGGCGGTGGCTTCGTCCACGTGCTTGTACCAGATGCCATCCGGCTGCACGATGACAATCGGTCCATCGTCACAGCGGCCGTTGCACATGGTCCTGGTGGTGTGCACGGCCTCGTGAAGGCCGGCCGCCGAAATGGCGTCACGCAGGGCCAGCGTCGATGCGGCGGCGCCGTGGCCTGCGCAACTGGAACCATTGCACAGCAGCAGATGCTGCTGCACCCGGGTCAGGTCCTTGATGGCCATGGTCAGGTTCGGTCGGGCAGGTGCCGGCGCGGGATGCCCAGCACCTGCGATCCCTCGGCGTCCAGCACGGTCACGATGTCGGCTTCCGTGAGATCGGCAGTGGCCCTGTGGATGGTGCGGTGCCATCGACCGGTCGGCGTCAGGATTGCCAGGATGGTTTCAAGAGGCGGGCATCCGTCCTCGCGGCAGCGAAGCTCGCTGACCATGACCGCAGCGTCATCGGGCAGGTGGAACTGCGAGGACAGCCAGTGTTTCACGCGGGCGACCGCGTCCGGGCCAGACCTAGGCGCGTCCTCGGCATCAAGTTGGATCAGCACGGGCAAGGCCGAAGTATGCCTCTGCCGCTGCGCATGGCTGGTGCGACCGCATACGGCCACCTGGTGCGCTGGCACACCATCACTCGTGCCTTCGGGTGTGACGATGCGACGCATGACGACCGGGGGACAGAGGGGGGCCGTCACCGAACGGGTGTGGGTGCGGTCTGGCTTCCCGGGTGCGGCCCGCCGCTGTGGACCGCGTGAAGGGCACCCTGTGCAGCGCCGAGCGGCCCGGTCCGCCTGTGCTGGTGCACATGGTGGACGGTCGCCAGCCTGTGGCGCACGGTTGCGGCGCGGGGCTGCCATGAAAGGCTGAGGACTGCCGAATGTCGGTACTGAGTAGAGCTGGCGAACGAACCCTGACCCTCAAGGTGCTGGGCCTGCACTGTGCCGAGGAAGTCGGGGCACTGCGGAAAGCGCTCGACCGGCAGGTCGGGGTGTCGGAGGTCAGCATCGACCAGATCCACTCGAGGGTATCGTTCCGTCTGCAGGACCCGGCGATGCTTCCGGCGGTGTCCGCGGCGGTCGCCCGGGCCGGGCTCCGCCTGGTCCAGCCGGATGAGACTGTGTCGGAGCTGGGCATGGAGCCCCGTATCTGGTGGTCGGGACTCGTCAGCGTGTCATGCCTGGCACTGGCGGTCGTTGCGCAGTTCATCGAGTCGGGCGGGGCATGGCTGTCACTGGTGGCTGAGGTCGAGTCTGAGGGCCCAGCCTGGGCCAGTACCTCCCTGTATGCCGCAGCCGCGCTGTCGGCCGGAGCCATCATTCTGCCGAAGGCGGCGCTGGCGGCACGCGCCGGTCGTCTCGACATGCACGTGCTGGTGGTGATCGCCATCCTCGGGGCCGTGTGGCTGGGGGAGGTGTCCGAGGCTGCCGCCGTCGCCAGCCTCTTTGCGGGTGCGCAACTGCTGGAAGCCTGGAGCGCGGCGCGGGCGCGCCGGTCGGTGGGCGCCCTCATGCAGGGCGCGTGCGGCATGGCCTGCTGCTGTGCCGACGGGCACGAGCAGGCTGTCGCCCTGCACGCCATTGAGGCCGGCATGGTGCTGCGCGTCAGGCCCGGCGAACGGATCCCCGTGGACGCCGATGTGGTGGCGGGATCGTCGAGCGTCGACGAGTCGGCAATGACAGGTGAGCCCACGCCGCTTGTCAAGCGCGTCGGCGACACGGTGCGCGCCGGTGCGGTCAATGGCTCGGGTGCGATCGACATCAGGGCGCGCGGTCGGGCTGACGAGAGTCATCTGGCCCGCATGCTCACGGCGGTCGAGCATGCGCGTCAGGGGCGCACGCAGGCTGAACGCTGGGTCGAACGATTTGCGGGCATCTACACACCGGTTGTGGTGCTGCTGGCGATGGCCGTGTGGCTGGTGCCGCCCCTCTTCGGGTTCGGCCCGTGGGACGAATGGTTCCGGCGCGGTCTCGTCGTGACGCTCGTGGCCTGTCCGTGCGCGCTCGTGATTTCGACGCCCGTCACGATTGTCGCCGCCATCTCGGCCGCGGCGCGCCACGGCGTGCTGGTCAAGGGCGGTGAACACCTCGAGCAGTGCGCCACGCTCCAGGCGGTGGCCTTCGACAAGACCGGCGTGACCACCTCCGGACGGCCTCGGGTCGTCAGCCTGCACCTGCTCGGGCCCCGCACCGAGCGGGACGTGCTGGGACATATCGCGGCGCTTGAGTCTCGCAGCGAACACCCCCTGGGGGCGGCACTCGTCGCCTATGCCACCAGCCGCGGCATCGCCCCTGATGCGCTGCAGGCATCTGATGTGCAGGCCGTGCCGGGGCGGGGCCTCGTGGGTCAGACAGGACGGCAGTCCTGCTGGATTGGCAGCGCACGCTTCCTGGGCGAGCATGCGGTGATCACCGACGACGCGATGCGCGAGATTGACCGGCTGCATGCCGATGGCTTGACGGTGGTGGCCTGCGGCTCAGGCCCTGAGGTATGGGCCGTCCTGGGCCTGCGCGACGAGACGCGAGTGGATGCGGTGACGGCGGCGCAGATGCTGCGGGGCCTGGGGATCCGGCAGATGGCGATTCTGTCTGGGGATCACCGGGCCGCGGTGCGCGACTCGGCGGCCCTGATGCACGTGCCGGACGTCCGCGGGGAATGCACGCCCGGCGACAAGGCGGCGGCCATCGCTGCGCTGGAAGCCCGTGGCCCCGTGGCGATGGTGGGAGACGGGATCAATGACGTGCCGGCGCTGGCTGCGGCCACTCTGGGCGTGGCCGTTGGCCCAAGGGCGACCGATGCGGCCCTCGAGGCCGCCGATGTGGTGCTGGTCCACGACGACCTGCGTCACCTGCCGTGGCTCATCGGCCATGCGCGACGCACCCTGCGTGTCGTGAAGGAGAACCTCTGGTTCGCCGTCGGCATCAAGGTGCTCTTCCTCGTGGCGGCCGCCCTGGGGCAGGCCACGCTGTGGATGGCCGTGGTGGCTGACACCGGGGCCACGGTGGCGGTGACCCTCAACGGGCTGCGGTTGTTGCGTGTGCAGGCGCCACCCGAGATGCCGCATCGTCACCCCCATCATCATCACCACGAGCCGCACCCTGAGTCGGCGGGGAGGATGGAGGAGCGGTGACGGCGACCCTGCCGGACGCGTCGGCCAGGGACGTCGCCATGGAACCACCGCAGCTGGCGGCGTCTGCGTTACGCTAGGGGTTTTGCGAGGTGCCCATGCGTTTCGGCTGTGCCGTGTTGTGTGCGATGGTGTGTGGACTGCTGGCCGGGGTGTCGCCCGCGCTGGCGCAGACGGCGGCCGCCCCGCCGCCCCCGCCCGGGTGGACCGGGTCGTTCGGTGCGGGTCTCGCCCAGACCAGGGGCAACAGCGACACTTCAACGGTCAACGTGGCCTTCGACGTCAAGCGCGATGCGGGTACGCCGTTCCTCTTCAAGAGCACGGGCCTGCTGATTCGCGGCTCGGCTGAAGGCGAGCTGGTCACCAACCGCATGCTGTTCGACGCGCGCGGTGAGCGGAAGGTGGGCACCTACACCTCGATCTTCGGGCAGGTGCAGTACCTCCGCGATGAATTCAAACGCATCGACTATCTGGTGTCGCCGACCGTCGGCATCGCGCAGCAGCTGCTGAAGAGCGATCGGACGGCGCTGGTCGTCGACGCCGGTGCCGGTCTGGTGCGCGAGCAGAACCCCGGGCTCGACACGCGCACGAGCGGTGCGGTCACCGCTTCGCAGACCTTCTCGCACAAGCTCACCGCGACGGCCGAACTCACACAGCGCGCCAGTGCACTGTGGAGGATGGATGACTTCGATGATGCGCTGTATATCTTCGGGGCGGGGGTGGCGGCGAACGTGACGAAGTCGACGCAGATGAAGGTGGAACTGCTCAACACCTTCAAGAGCAAGCCGCCTTCGTCGGCTGTCCAGCGGCAGGACCTGGCGCTGCTGGCATCGTTCGTCTACAAGTATTGAGTGAACCTGGCGGATGCGCGCAGCGCGCGTCTCACACGCGAGACGCGCATTCGCGGGTCAGACGCGCAGCAGGCCGCGGAACCCGCGGGCCGCATAGTACGACTGTGCGCCGTTGTGATAGATGAACACGCGCCCATAGCGACGGTCGCCGAAGAGGGCACCGCCGCGCCGCCGTACATCGGCCGGGGTTGCCAGCCAGCTCGACGTCTTGAGGTCGAACTCGCCTCGTTCCTGCAGCTGCCGGTAGTCGTCTTCGCTGAGCAATGTGACCTGCATGGCGTCGGCGGCGGCCATGGCGCTGCCTGCCGGGCGGTTCTCGCGGCGGGCCTGCCACGCCTCATCGTCGAAACAGAGGCTGCGGCGCCCTGCGGGTGACTCGGCCGAGCAGTCGCAGAAGATCACCCGATGGCCGTCGGCGTCGCGTCCGATGACGTCGGGTTCGCCGCCCGAGTCTTCCATCGCCGCGAGTGTCTCGAGGGCCTGCGGCGTGGCGGCGAGCCTCGCCGCCACCTCTGCCCATGCCAGCCCTGGGTGCCGCCCGGGATGCGCCTCGAACCGCGCCTGCAGCGTGGCGAACAGGAGGCGGTGACTCGGAGGGGTGGCAGGCGGCATCACGACGGGGGGGGCATGACGACGCCGGTTGTGCCGATGGGGACGTCTTCCACACCGCGTGTGAGCAGCGGCTTGATGGCCATCCGGACGAAGCGTCGCATGTCACGGGAGAGTACTACTACCCTAGACGCCGCGGAACCCCAACGCTAGCATCATCGGAGTCGGACCGTGGCGCTGAGGCCGAGACGCGCCGGTTGAGCGGATGGTGCGTCCGGCGGACGAGAGGCTGAACCCGCACGGGCTCCTGCGGGCCCCTGCGGTGCTTGCCGCAGGGCAGTGCCGTCACGTTGTGTGCACTATTCCATGAAGGTCATGCCATGCGCGGCACCTTGCTCGCGATGCCGGTGGTGATACTGCTCGGGCTGGCATCGGCCTTCGCCGGCTGTGTACAGGACGCTGGTGCGACGCGTGCTGGCACTGCCGAGCCCTCCGCGTCCGGCGCCTCGGCTGGAGACAGCACACTCGAAAGTCAGACGCCGAAGGCCGGGTCGAAGATCACGTATGTGTTGCCGTTCTATCCCGGCTTTTCCAGCGGCACGGATGCGCAGTTTGCTGCGGAAGTTGCGAACCTGCGCAACCGCCTGGGCGAAGGGCGGTTTGTTCGCGTGGGCTTCAACCGGTATGTGTTCACGTCGATGGATCGCTGGGACGTGGACCCTGCCGACCGTGAGACCGTGCGGGCCAATCTTCGGTCGACGCTGGCACAGATTGACGCGGCAGTCGCCCGGGCGAAAGGCGCCGGCATCCCCATCTCCCTGTCGCTCCTGACCGCGATTCGCGAGCGATACGATCCGCTCCAGACCGCCGCCGAGCGCGAGGACCGCCGCAACACGCAGTGGTACTCGAACGGGGACATCGCGCCGGGCTGGATCACGCTGTCGAGATACGCGCGGCGCATGCGCGGACGTTACGAAGCGTATGTGCGGGAAATTGGCGCGCACTTCGCCGCCACCATGGCGCGCGAGCCTGCCACCCTGGTGGCGGCCAGTGGCGACGGCGAAGTGGAACTGTCGTTCGAACGCGATCGGCTCCCCACCTCGGTGGACGTCACCGACTACTCGCCCTTCGCGGTGGCGGAGTTCCGCGACTGGCTGCGCAACGGCGGACTGTATGCCCCCGGACAGCCCTATGCCGGGCAGGGCTATACGCAGGCGACGCGCTACCAGGGAGACGCCTCTCCGGCCGTCGATTCCAATGGAGACGGCCATACCCTGAATACGGACTTCGGCACCGCGTTCACGACGTGGTCGCTGCGGCACTTCGACTGGTCGCTGGCGGACAATCCGTCGGCAGACGGGAATGCCATTCCGGCCTCGACCTACGAGCGTGCCGAGTTTACGGCCAGGCCTGGGACCGACGCATCGCGGTTCGATGCGCCGCGGACCCGCCAGGTCGGCAACGTGTGGTGGGAGGTGTGGGACCGGTTCCGGCAGGAGATGGTGTGGCACTACAACATCGACTTCGCCCAGTGGATCACGACGTCACCCGACCCGGTCAGTGGCGCCACCGTCCCGACCGATCGCTGGTTTTCGCACCAGATTCCCGCGGACTACCTGTTCGGGTTCTCTCCCGGCAATCCGAACCCCCGGCTGGTCACCTCAGCCAGCCCTCACTGGACTGCCGACATCTCACCGTACGGCAGCCTGGGCATCACCTCGTTCAATGTCAACCTCGGCGGTGGAAGGTTCGCCGAGACACTCAGTACGGTGATGCCGCACATGGCCGCACGAGGCCGGCGGTGGGCTATCCTCGAATGGAATCCATCCATTCCGCCTTCGGCATCGGTCGATATCTATGCGAAGGACGCGGCACTGGTCGAGCGATACCGTCCGGCCGTCGTGATCCCGTGGGCGTGGGGCGATATTGAATACCAGGTGAATGGGCCGTTCGAGACGGCGCTGCGGGCGATGATCGCGCGCATGAAGGATACGCCACCGTCAGTCCCCCTCGCCACGAGCGACGCATCGGACGAGCTCGCGGCGCCCCCGGACTTGCGCAGACTGCTGGATGTGCTGCATGCGGTGCCCGACCGACAGCGCTTGCGCGACCTGCAGTGGCGGGGCGATCCTGCCGTGTCTCCCGAGGCCCCGCGATGACGTCCTTCAGGGGGGCACTCGTACTCGGCGTGTGGCTGACCGCTGGCAGTGGCTGCAGCTCGACCCCTCCGGAGTCACCGACAGCGCCCTCGCCCCCGGCCCCAGTCTCGTCGACCACGACACTGACCGGGACGGTCGCGGCCTATGGCACGGCCTCGCACGACTACACACCCGCACGGACGGGTACGCTGACGGCCACGCTGACCTGGACAGCCACGGCCGATCTCGATCTGTATGTCACGGCCGCCTCATGCACAGGCTATCCCCCGGACGCCTGCGCACTGCTGGCCCGGTCGACGGCCTCCTCGGGTCAGCGCGAAGATGTCACGCTCTCGCTGCGAAATACGGGAGCCCTCAAGGTCTGGGTCGATAACTTCCATCCAACCACGAGCGTGCCGTATGCAGTGGCCGTGACCCTCCAGTAGAGCCAGTAGAGACGGCGTGGCTCGAGCACCTGCGGTGTCCACCCGATGGTGAGCGGACCTCGGGGGCAGTGGCATGGACGTGCGAGGTGGAGACGGCGGAGGTTCCCTGCGGTCCATCACACCGATGGTGGCGTCCGGCGTCGACGCCTTTCCCTGGGACGGAACTGAGTGCATACGACAGTCGGCATTGCAGCTTCGGGGGCACCGCGTTGCGCTCAGAGACAGCCAGTCTGCTCACGCCGTTGAGGGCGGTCAGCGCACCGATGGTCATCGTCCAGGCATGTTGTATTCGCCAGTAGCCCCGCGACGAACGGGCTGGCTGCGGATCGATCGTCCACACACAGGACCACGGCGGCGTGCTTGTGGAGGGCCTCGTCAAACTGGCGCCGCCAGGTGAGTGCATCGGGCGTTGCCACCACGAGCAGATCAGGCCGAACGTCCATGCACCATCGGTGGAGGGCCCGTGTGCCGGAGCCCAGCACTCTCAGTACAGGTGACGCCAGTGCCGTCACACCCACCGCCTCCAGGGCGGACGCAGCCATCTCAAGACTGGTCGGCATGTAGTCCTGACTGGCGTCTGCCATGAGGGCGTCGTCCATCTGGGACAGCCGGCAGGCGACTTGCAGTCTTCCTCCTGTGCGTCCGGCCACGGCTGCGGCCGTTCGCAGTGCGGACGCTGGCGCTGCCGCCCAATCGGCAACGGCGGCAATGGACGGTGGCTGCATCGGCAGCGGGACGGCGGCGTTCCATGACCAGAGTGGGACGGGTACGTGCGCGAGCAGATCGCCACGCACCGACGCGAATCTGGCCCGACGGCGAGCGAGAGGCAGCGGACTGTGCGTGATCATCAGGTCGCAGGGGCCTCGCTGGGTAGCCAGGACCAGTCCGCGTGCCACGTTCGAACTTTCAACCACGAGCCGTCGCGATTCCGGCGAGAGCCCCCACTCCGTGACGAGCTGTCGCAGAGACTCCTTGGCATCGTCGACCGCCCGTCGTTCCGACACGACCTGTACAACGGTACACACAGGCATGAACCAGCGGCTGAGAAAATCGATGGGTGTGGGTCCCCCCGGATGTCGGTACGAGCCGTCCGAGGCGATCAGGACACGCAGGGCAGGACGTGGCACGGGCGGATACGTCCGCAGCTAGTTGGTCCGGAGGGGGGACGCGTGGCTGACGCTGCTGCACAGCAGTTCGGCAAGCCCCAACGGATGGCCTGCACGATGGACCAACACGGGGACCGTGCTGCGTTCGATGAGTTTTTCGGTCACGCTTCCGAGCAGGATGGAGACGGATCGGCTGCGCCCCCGAGTGCTGACGATGAGCGCATCAGCATTGATCGCGTCGACTTCCGACAGGATGGTGTCGGCGAGATCGCTGCCCTGAATGGCCGCTGCCGGTGACCAGTGGTGCTGCCGGCCGATGCCGTGGCCGGACGCGAGCGGCACCACCCGGGCTTCGAGGCTGCCCGAGTCTGCGCCAGCCTCACGCATCAGCTGCCGCATGCGGTCGAGCTGCACGGGCGGCGGGGCATCTGTCGGCACAAGGCCGGCAGACTCCGGCGTTAGGACATGCAGCGCGGTGAGCGTCAGAGAGGCATCGGGGCGTAACAGAGTGGTGGCCCAGCGAAGTGCGTCAGCCGCAGCTCCCGAAAAATCGAGGGCGATCATCGGTCGCTCAAGTGAAGGCGGGGCGTCTGGCGGAACCACCGCCAGGGCGCACGGAGCGAGCATGGCCAGACGGGATGCCAGCACGCGACGGCGTCCCCCGACAACCAGCAGGTCAGCCTGCTGCTCGGTAACGTAGGCGAGCAGTCGGTCGGTCAGGGGACCCTGCAGAACGTCGATGGTCAGCGATACCGGACATTGTTCGAAGCAGGACTGGGCGAGGGCGCGAAGGTCCTCGCGCAGCCGAG
>JBIIDF010000363.1:0-2938 GCA_044238535.1 Vicinamibacterales bacterium | reverse complement strand
CGAGGCCTCGACGTCACCTGATCATGCCGTGCGAGGCCACCGGCCCGCACGGGGGGAGGTCGCTCACGCCTCCGGGGTATCGGTATCGCGCCGGCCCCGATCGAGACCGCTGCGTGCCGCATGCGCGAGGGCCACGTAGCGGGACCGGAAGGCGTCAAGGTGATCTTCCTCGAGTTCCTCGAGGTCCAGCAGCGCATTGTGAGCGCCTTGCGTGGCTCGAATCAGTTCATCGAGCTTCACCTGAATGGCCTCGGTATCGCGGTTCTGCGTGTGCTGGATGAGAAACACCATCAGGAACGTAATGATGGTGGTGGCGGTATTGATGATGAGCTGCCACGTGTCGCTGAAGTCGAAGATGGGTCCGGTGATGAGCCAGAGGGCGATCACCACGACGGCCAGCGTAAACGTGCGGGGCCGCCCGCACCACTTCGACGACGCCTTGGCGAATCGCGAATAGCTGAAGCGCATCACAGCACCTGTCGGCGTCTGAGTTCGAAGAAGCAGCGGGCGCACGCCCGCACGTCCACCAGCGCGCGATGGGCACCGTCGACCGACTGCTCGAACAACGTCCGGTGAAGCTCGTCGAGGGTCGGCCACTTGTAGCCATACTTGCCGGGCAGCTGACAGAACTCCGTCGACCGTTCCATCGTGCACACCCGAGGACGCATGGGCACCGGATTACCGAGTCCAGCCCTGAGAAACTCGGCCCCCATGACCGGCTCATCGAAGGACATATTGTGGGCCACCAGTGCCTCAGCCCGATCAATGGCCGCCGTGAAGGCCAGCAGCACGCCCCCGACGTCGACCCCTTCAGCCCGCGCCCGTTCCGTCGAAATGCCATGGACGCGCGCCGCATCGTCTGGAATGTCGAAGCCGTCGGGGCGGATGATGTGTTCCGCGGCCTCGTGCTCCTGTCCCTCGGCGTCAGCCAGTACCCAGGCCAGCTGCACCAGTCGAGGCCAGTTGTCGACGTCGCTGACAGGGGCTCGGTACTGACGGGGACGTCCGGTGGTTTCCGTGTCGAAGAAGAGATACATCAGCGCGCTCCGTTCGTTCGAGTCAGCGAGCGTTCCATGAACACGGTGCCCGACAGGGCATGCCCACCGTAAGGGGCGCAGTCGACAAATCCCATGCGGCGATACATCCGCTGTGCCTCATGCATCGAGGGGAGCGTATCGAGACAGAGGGTGGCGTACCCGGCGTCAGCGGCCGCCGCGAGCACCGTATCGACAAGGCGCTGTCCAACACCGCGTCCACGCCCATGGGGCCGCACATACAGGCGCTTCATTTCGCCGCGCCCGTCTCCGCACGGGCGCAGCCCAACGCAGCCGATGACGTCGCCGTCCCGCAGGGCCAGCCAGAGGCCTCCGGTCGGTGGGGCGTAGTCGCCCGGGAGCGCCGCCAGTTCCTGCTCGAACCCCTGAAAACAGAGGCTGATGCCAAGGGACTGCTGGTATTCGCGGAAGAGCTCGCGCACGACCCTAATCTCATCGGCACCGGTCGCCGGCACGATAGAGACAGACATATCTGCTGCGGGAGTATAGCGGAATGCCCGTCGGGGCCTGCGGGGGGCACCCCCGGGCCAGCGATCGGGCGAGACAGGCGTGGCGCAGTGACCGGCGGACCGGTCACTGCGGATGACACGCGATTAGAAGATGGTCGCGACCGACGCCTGCGCCCACTCAATCACCTGCGACGGCAGGATCCCGAGATACAGCACACCTGCCAGCGACAGCGCAAGTCCGGCGACGGCGAGACCGGTCACGGGCGCGGGCACCGGGCGGGCGTCGCGCTCAGTCATGAACATCATCACGACAATGCGCAGGTAGAAGTAGACCGACACGACGCTCGACAGAAAGCCGATGATGGCGAGCCCGTAGTAACCAGCCCCGATCGCGGCGCTGAAGACGTACCACTTCGCGATGAAACCGGCGGTCGGCGGAAATCCCCCGAGCGAGAGAAGAAACAGGGCCATGAAAGTGGCCAGCACCGGATGCGAGTGCCACAGCCCGGCGTAGTCACGCAGGTCGTCATTGTCGCGGTTGTACTCGCCGAGCAGCGCGATGATACCAAACGCACCGAGATTCGTCAGGGCATACGCCGCGAGGTAGAACAGGATTGACGCCTTGCCCACATCGCTGCCCGACAGCAGGCCCAGCAGCAGGTAGCCACCGTGCGCGATGCTCGAGTAGGCCAGCATGCGCTTGATGCTCGTCTGCTGGACACCGACGACGGTGCCCAGCACCATGGTGGCGGCGGCGATCACCCACAGGGCCGGGGCCCAGTAGCCGATCATGGGTTCGAGGGCCGACAGGAACACACGGGTGAAGCCAGCGACGGCCGCGGCCTTGACACCGGTCGACATGAAACCGGTGACAACCGCGGGGGCGCCTTCATAGGCGTCGGGGGACCACATGTGGAAGGGCACCGCCGCCACCTTGAAGGCGAAGCCCACCAGCAGCATGCCCACCGCCACCAGCACGAGCGGATTCGGCGCCATCGCCTGCGACGCCACGATGGTGCCGATGCGGTCGAGGCTGGTGGAACCGGTAGTGCCGTAGAGGAACGCGACGCCGTACAGGAAGAAGGCACTCGCAAACGCGCCGAGCAGGAAGTACTTGAAGGCAGCCTCGGTGCCGTTGACCACCTCGCGCCGAATGCCGGTCATGACATAGACCGCAATGGACATGGTCTCGAGCGCCAGGAACATCACGAGCAGGTCGGACGCCTGCACCATGAGCATCATGCCTACCAGGGCGAACAAGGCCGTGGCATAAAACTCGCCGGCCGGGAGCTTGTCGCGGTCGGCCGTCTGCGAGGTGACCAGCACCGTCATCAGCCCGACAGCCACCAGCACCAGATTCACGAACAGGGCGAAGTTGTCGGCCGTGACCACGCCGAAGCTGGTGGCGTTGCGATTCCAGAGCAGCACGGACGA
>JBIIDF010000077.1:0-10577 GCA_044238535.1 Vicinamibacterales bacterium | reverse complement strand
GGGCCACGGCGGCGTTCCAGACTGCGCAACTGCCGGGCCAGCAGGGGCACATCGAGCAGGCGCACCGTGCCGGCGTTCATGAGGCCCGCCAGCCGCAGATACAGCCCGCTCTTGTCGTGGTCGGCCGGGCGATAGGTCAGCCCCGCCCCGCGCAACAGTTCCGCACTCAGGCCCAACGCCCAGCGGTCAGCCGCCACGGTGGCGACGCGATACGGGCGCAGCAACGCCGCCGCCTCGGTGGCGATATCCTGCGGCCGGAAGGGTGGCGGCCACACCCGCACCGCATCGAGCAGCGTGGTGCCATCGCGTTCCTGATGCGCCACGGCCACGGCGGCCGCATCCCCGTGCGCGGCGGTGCCTGAGGCGAGATCCAAAAACGCCACGTACTTCACGCCGGGCGACGGCGGCCGTACCGTCACGCCCTCGTCAATCGCGGCGGTAATGGCGGGTTCGTCGAGGAGTGCGGCGGTGTCTTTCAGAAACTCGCCGCGCACCTCGGCCGCATACGCGGCGGGGTCAAGCTTTTCCAACTGGGCCAGGTATCCCCGATCAAGGGCCGGGTTCATCGAGGGGCCGTCAGACTGCCAGAACAGCACCGCGTCGCCGGCGTTTCCGTAGTGCGCCTGATGCAATTCAAACAGGAGGCCGTCCGCCACATAGGGACTCGACAGGGCAATCAGGCGGCCCCCCGTCATGCTGAGGGCTGGCAACGCCGAGCGCCACACCTCGCGGTCTTGCGGCAGCCCCTCGCCCGTGCGGAAGTGCGCCAGTTCGTCGAGGGCAAACCCGTCAATGGACAGGCCGCGCCATGCGGCCGGCCGGCACGGGCACACGACCAGCGACACCCCGCCCAGTTCGATGGTGTCGGCCGTCTGCCGTGTCACAAGGGGCGCAATCATGGGGCGATGCGCAAACCGCCGCACATGGCCGAACAGGGCGCGCATCCCGGCCCGGTGGTCTTGCGCCACGCCCACCAGCCAGCCACTCGTACGGCCCTGCAGGTGCAGGCGCACCGCGTGGTAGGTCAGCCATGCCGCCACGATCTCGGACTTGCCGGACTGCCGCCCAGACTGCAGCACGGCCGTGCGGAACCCGCCCCGCCGTGGCACGTCGGTGCGTCCCGTGAATTGCTGCACCAGGGCGCAGTGTGCCGGCGTCAGGGCGTCGCCCTCCACGGCGGCGAGAAACGCCAACGCCGCTTGCCGGGTGCCGACATCGAGGCCCAGCACGTCCCGCACAAAGGTTCCGACATCAGGAAACGCGGTCATGCCTGGCCCTCGCCCGTCATGCGCGCCCACTGCGTGAGGGCGTCGCCGGCGGGTTTGCTGCGACGCGACAGGCCGAGTTGCCCGGCGAGCCGTGACTGCCGGTCAAGCAGGCCCAGCCACAACGAACACGCCGCGCGCGCCTTGCCGGTGGTGGTCGTCAGGCCCAACGCCATCAGCGACGCACCGGCCGCCTCAGTCAGCAGTTGCAACCGGCCCAGTTCCACCACCAGCGCGTGTTCGGCGGTGGTGAGTTCGGCGCGGCCGCCGTAGTCGCGTTCAAGGGCCTCGACGCGCGTCGTGAGGGCCTCGGCCAGTGCCGGAGCCGTGAACAACTGCGGGGCGCGCCGGCCGTGCTTCAGGTTCACGAGGTGGCCCGACGCAAACCGTCCGGTCTGCGGGTCACGCCCGTGACGTTTCAGGGCACTCAACACGGCCGCCACGTCGAGGGCCTGAGTGGGAGCCGCCCCCGTGGTGATCGTTGTTCCTGCGGCGTCTGGGGCGGATTCTGGCAAGGTCTGGGGCTGCCGGCCGCCGAGGGCCGGGTTCGCATCGTGGCCCGGTAGAGTCGCCGCACCGGGCACCAACGGATCAACCAGCACCTCAGCAGCCGGCAACTGTGGGGGTATCTCAGACATCGCGTAGTTCACCTCAACAGGGCCTGTCCTACCGCCGCGCCGGCAGCGAGACGACACGGCGGCGGACAGGTGCGCCACTCGGGGATGTGCCCGACGCGGCGACAGGTCACGCATGGCGCACAGCGTTGCAATCCGTTGCAAACGGGGGAACCCGTGGCGCATGTTTCAGGCGGAAATTTCATAGAAACCCCCTGCCCCGTGGGCAGGGGCACGGCGTACATGCGTGCCCCATGCGGCGGGTGTGCCGGTGGTAACTGGGCGTCAACGCCGCGCCGCCCCGTGGCGGGTTCCTGACGGTGTCTCATGTCGTCCCGTCTCCAAACGCCCCACCGGGATGGAACCCAAACGGTTCCGGCGAGTGTGTCAGTGCGAGCGCGTCTATACGCGCTGTCGCACTGCCGCACTCAGTAGGGCCAGTGCGTTGTCGCACTGGCGTCGCACTGCGTTGCACTGCCGCACTGGACGGGGCCAGGTGGTGCAGGGTGGCGTTACGCTGGCCGCGCGTGGTCACGACGTGGCCCGCGTCAATGGCAAGGCGCAGCCCAGTGCGCACGGCCCGCGACGCGTGGCCCTCAAGGGCCGCCTCAATTTGCCGCCCTGATAGCGGGCCATCGGCCAGCGCGGCCAGCACGTCGGGCAGCACGGCCATGCCGGCGGCGTCGTCGCGGGTGCCCCCGGCAATGGTCAGACGGCGGCCGGCGGTGGCAAACGCGAGTTGTGTTTCGGGCACGTGCACGTCGCGGCCGTAGGCGGCAAAGAATCGCGGCGAGTCGGGGCTGTCGGTCTGGCGCACCAGCCGCCATTCGGCGTCGGGCCAGTCCCGCAGGCGAGAATCGCCGCGTGCCCGTTCGCCGCTGTGGCCCATGTGGTGCACCACCAGCGCCTCGGGCACGTCGGCCTCGGCCAGCAGGGCGTCAAACGCGGTCAGGAATATGCCGGTCTCGGCATGTTCATTCAGGCCGAGCGCATCCAGCACGGGCCGCAGGCAATCCAGCACCACGTATGACACCTGCAGGCGGCGGAGGGTGGTGGCCCAGGTATCCCGCGCGGTGGCGTCCGTCAGGGCAAGCGTGGCCAATCGGCCGCGCAGGAAGAACGGAAACACCCGGTCGTCGTTCACAATCTGCTGGGCGCGCAGCCAGTCCAGCCCCTGCGCCTCGCTCATTTCGGCGTCAAGAATGGCGACGCAGCCGCGCACGGGCGTGACGCGGTGGTGGCCGAGGAAATCGCCGCCGTCCACCAGGGTGCGCACGAGATTGCCCACAAGGGTGGTCTTGCCGGCCTTGAATTGCGCGGCGAGGAGGACCCGGCTGCCCTCCGGCTGCAGCCCGTCCACGCGAAACGTGACGGCCGGCTGCGCGGTGCGCAAATGGGTGCGCAGATCCACGGCCGCCGGCAAAATCAGCGGGCCTCGGGTCTCCGCGTCAAGGTGCTGGCGGGCCTCGCGCTGCACCCGCAGCCGCGCCACTTCGAATGCCACGCGCTCGTCATGCGTGCGCGGTGCGGTGGCGGTCGGCACGGTGTCGGCCTCGGTGTCGGGCAGCGGCGGCAAAAACGGCAGCATCAGGCTACCCTCGGGTGCCGCGATTGCAGCCGGCGCAGGCGTTCAAGCAACCACTGCCGTTCGTAGACGATTGTTTGCGTGCCGAACTCCACAAACCGGCCGCCGTGCGAACGTTGTTCGAACAGGACTGCCAGCCGTTGCCAAATCAGCACGGACTCCTCAAACGCCTGATCGGCCGTCAACGTGTCGAGATCCTGACAGTAGAACCGGGCCATCTCACGGTCGGTCGGGCTGGGGCCGATGAACACAGGAAAACGCGGCCGGGGGCGACGCATCAGGATTGCTCCACGGGCACGGCCCAGCGCTGGAGCCAGTTGTCGAGATATTCACGACGAAACCGCAGTTCACGGCGGCCGCCGACGCGGGCATGTTGTAGCCGTTTCAATCGAGCTTCACGGTAAAGCGTTTGCAGGGAAACCCGGGCGTATTGGGCAGCCTCGGAGGGCAGCAGCCACGGCGACGGCGCGTCGCCCTCAGGTGCTGGTAGCGCGCGGAGGCGGTCGGTCAACGTCATGCAGGCAATCTACGCGACCATGTCCCGCCCATCGCACGCTTGCACGACTCATCGTGAGTCACGCAGCGGTAAAACGTCGTGCGTTTCCCTATGAAACGCCCGGCAGGAGGCGGCCGCTGATGCGCCCAACTCCAAGTACGCGTGCTGCTAGCTCGAATCGTGCGCGCGTCGAGCCTTGCGGGGGCTAGTTGACGACGGGGTGTCCCAACGTGGCCCGATGTGGCCCGGTGTCGCAGGCCGTGTTGAACATTGTGGGAGACACGCCCAACGGGGCGGCGGCAGACGGGATTGACAGGAACCAGCGGGGGCGACGGTATGCCAGGGCAAAGAAAGCTCATGGCGGCGTTCGTATTTCAAGTGGTCAAAATGACCACATGCCAGAACGCACCGGTATGCGTCTGGAGATGGCACCACCCCTAAGGCGACCGGTGCTCATTAACGGACACAACGGCCCCCCGTTGCAATCTCGTTGCAAAGTTGGGTTCCGGAGGTGATCGCCTCTGAAACCCAAATGTGCGTTTTTCCTAAGGAATTCGTGGTGCGCCCGGGCAGAATTGAACTGCCGACCCCCCGCTTAGGAGGCGGGTGCTCTATCCCCTGAGCTACGGGCGCGCGTAATCCCTTATTCTAGCGCCGATACCGGCCGTCACGGCTTAGGCGTAGCGCAGCACCGAGTGCACGTGAGCGCCCGGCAGTTGCTGCCGCCCCTCGAGAAACTCGAGCTCAATCAAAAACGCCAGCGCCACCAGTTCCCCACCCACCGCGCTCACCAGCCGAGTGGCCGCCGCCGCCGTCCCCCCCGTCGCCAGGACGTCGTCCACGATCAGCACGCGCTGCCCCGGACTAATCGCATCCGTGTGCATCTCGAGCGTGTCGGTGCCGTATTCGAGCGCATACGATTCGCGCAGGGTCGCCGACGGCAGCTTGCCGGGCTTCCGGATCGGGACAAAGCCGCAGCCCAACGCCTGTGCCACCGCCGCCCCCATGATGAAGCCGCGACTCTCGATGCCCACCACCACGTCAATACCTGCCGCGCGATACGGCGCGGCCAGGGCCTCGACCATGGCCGCAAAGCCCTCGGGATCGCGCAGCAGCGTCGTGATGTCGTAGAAGAGGATCCCGGGCTTGGGGAAATCGGGGATGTGGCGGATCCGGGCCTTGAGCTGTTCCATGTCGGGCGAAATCTTACTACTGGACCCGTGCACTGCGTCGCGCCATCAGGGCCATGCCGATGCCGTTGATGAGCAGAATGCGCACGCGGCGCACGATGGCGAGCGCCACGCCCACCGGAGCACCGAGGCCCAGTACCTGAGCGACCGACCCGGAGCCCACTTCGTCGACACCGAGCCGATACGGCACGAACTTGAACGCCACCGTGATGAACCGCCCCGCGGCTTCCAGGACAAACGCGTCCGCCAGGGTGAATGCGCTCACCCCCGGCATCGCCTGCAGGATCACCCAGACCTCGGTAACGGCCGCGACGTGAAAGGCCGCTTCCCACCCCGCCAGGGCCACCAGTCGAGCCGACGGCCAGTGAATGACGTCATACAAGTGACCTTCCAGTTGCGCCACATCGTGCGCCGCCAGCCGCGAGGCCGGCCCCCGGGCCAGACGCGCGGCCAGCCACGACAGCACCGCGGGCCGGGCGCGGAAGGCCCAGACGGCCACCAGCCCGCCGCCTACGGTCAGCACCACGACGACCTCGCCCATCCGTTCGAGCAGCACCGGCACGTCCGCGCGTTGCAGCAGCACCCAGACGCCCACCAGCAGCATGCCGAGCACCGAGACGGTGTAGAGCACATTCTCCACCGTGACGGAAATCAGGCTGACCAGCGTGGGCAGGTGGCGGCGTGCCAGGACAATCTTGGTCGGCTCGGAGGCCAGCAGCCCCAGCGGCGTGAGGTTCCCCAGCGCGTCGGAAATGATGGTCGCCTCGAGGGCCACGCCCAGTGGCAACGCGTGCGCCGCATCGACCTGACGGGCGCAGAGCACCCAGGCCCGTGACCGCAGGACCATACGGAGCAACCCCAGCGCCACAACCGCGGTCAGCCACAGACCGACACCGCGGACGCTGGCCTCGATGGTCCCCCAGCCCACCTGCCGCACGCTGAGCACAAAGAGGCTCAGCCCCAGCAGGCCAACCAGCAGGGTCGACCCTGGGACACGCACACGGGGCGGGGTGGGGGTTACCACGCGGGTGAGGAACGGTCAGAAAAGGAAAAAGCCCGGACAGCGTCGGGCTTTGTCAGGAAATGGTCGGGGCGACTGGATTCGAACCAGCGACCTCTCGGTCCCGAACCGAGCGCTCTACCAAGCTGAGCCACGCCCCGAAGAACACTGAGTGTAGCACACTACCGCGTCGAGGGCGGCAGCAGGTTGCGTGCCGCCTCGAGCGCATCGTAATCGGTCAGGTCGGCCTGAAGCGGCGTCACCGACACATACCCTTCCATCACCGCTTCATAGTCGGTGTGTCCCCCGCCCGGATGCCAGTCGTAGAGGCCCTCGTCAATCCAGTAGTAATCCTGGCCGCGGGGGTCGGTCCGACTGGCAATCTGTGTGATGTGATTGCGTCGCGCCTGCGTCGTGATGCGGAAGCCCTTCGGTATCCCCGTGTTGAGGTTGAGGTTCAGAAAGGATCGGGCCGGCCACTGCTGCGCCAGCACTTGCTGCGCAATCGTGGCTGCAGCCTGGGCCGCATGGCTGAAGTCGAAGACCGTGGTGCGCCGCAGTGACACGGCAATGGCCGGAATGCCCAGCAGCGCCGCCTCGAGTGCCCCAGCCACCGTGCCCGAGTAGGTGACGTCATCGCCGATGTTGAAGCCCTTGTTGATGCCCGAGACCACCAGGTCGGGCTTCTGCCTGAGCACGATGTCCACGCCGATGTTTACACAGTCGGTGGGTGTGCCGTCGACCCCGTACACATCGGGCCCGACCGTCTCGAGTCGCAGCGGACGCCGCAGCGTCAGGGCATGACCGATCGCCGATGCCTCCTGAGTCGGGGCCACGATAATGACAGTGCCCAGCGGCTTGAGCGCATCGGCGAGTGCATGGATTCCGGCAGAGGTGACCCCGTCATCATTGGTGACCAGAATGAGTGGCATATCAGCCTCCGATCATACCGCCCGCGGACAGGCCACGTATAATCGTGCCATGACCTGGTGGATCTGGCTCGCCGGCGGTCTCGGGCTGATGGTGGCGGAGCTGGCCACGCCCAGCGGTTTCTATCTGCTCTTTTTTGGCCTGGGCGCCTTCGGGGTGTCGCTGTTGTCAGGAGCCGGCGTGCTGACCACCACCGGGCCGCAACTGCTGGCCTTCTCCGTCCTGTCGCTGACGTCGCTTGTCCTGTTCCGAGGACCCGTGCTGCGGCGGTTTCAGCAGCCGCCCTCACCAGATCTCGACCCGCTGGTCGGCACCCTCGCTACGCCCGCCGAATCCATCGCGCCCGGCACCGTCGGTCGCGTGGAAGTCCGCGGCACGGCGTGGACTGCCCGCAACGTGGATGCGTCCCACGTCAACGCCGGCCAGCGATGCGTCGTCACGCACGTCGACGGCCTGCTGCTGTCGATTCGTCCTGAGTAATCCCGCGTTACGACCCCCCTCAAGGAGGCTCTGCATGGAAGGTGGACTCGTCGTTGTCCTGCTGCTGGCGCTGGTCGTCATCGTCATCCTGGCGAAGACGGCCATCGTGGTGCCTCAGCAGAGCGCGTTCGTGGTGGAACGACTCGGCCGCTTTGCCGGCACGCTCGACGCCGGCTTCCACGTGCTCGTGCCGTTTGTCGATGTCATCCGCTACCGGCACTCGCTGAAGGAGTCGGCCATCGACATTCCCGCCCAGGTCTGTATCACCCGCGACAACGTACAGGTGGGCGTCGACGGCGTGCTCTATCTGAAGGTGCTGAATCCAGAGCGTGCGTCCTACGGCATCTCTGACTACCTGTTCGCGATCTCGCAGCTGGCGCAAACCACGCTGCGCAGCGAGGTCGGCAAAATCGATCTCGACCGCACCTTCGAAGAACGTACCAATATCAACACCGCCGTCGTCGCCGAGCTCGACAAGGCCACCGAGCCCTGGGGCGTCAAGGTGCTGCGCTACGAAATCAAGAACATCACGCCGCCGTCCGACGTGCTCGCCGCCATGGAAAAGCAGATGCGGGCCGAGCGCGAGAAGCGCGCGGTGATCCTCACGTCGGAAGGCCAGCGCGATGCGGCCATCAACAATGCCGAGGGCGCCAAGCAGGAAACCATCAAGGCGTCGGAAGCGCGCAAGACCCAGCAGATCAACGAGGCCGAAGGCCAGGCGGCGGCCATCCTCGCCGTGGCCACCGCGACAGCCGAAGGCATCCGCCGTGTGGCCGACGCCACCCAGGCGGCTGGCGGTGCCGAGGCCGTGCAGCTGCGCGTCGCCGAGCAGTACATCGGGGAGATGGGCCGCATCGTCAACAGCGCCAACACGGTAATACTGCCCGCCAACCTCACCGACGTCGCCAGCGTGCTGACCACGGCGATGCAGGTGATTCAGCGTCCGACACGCTAGCCGCGGGCTGCGCGGCGCCATCGGCGGCACGCCCGTGACCCACGGTGGGACGAGCCGCGCCCTTCCCCACGCCAGCCCCGCGTGCCGTGCGGCGCCCACGACGCATGCGCCCTCATCGAGGGGACGGGACACGCCCTGGCCCTCCCCCCGGTCGGTGCGATGCGCGGATCAGGGCACGTAGGCGATGCAGTCGATCTCGACGCGTAGTCCCTCACCAGGCAGGCCGGCGGCCTGAATCGTGGTGCGGGCGGGACGATGGTTGCCGAAGACGCGGGCGTAGACGCCGTTCATCAGCGCGAATTCCTTCATGTCGAGGAGAAACACGCCGCACCGTAACACGTGCTGCAGGTCTGATCCGCCCGCCTGCAGAATGGCGCGCAGGTTCCTGAGGCACTGCTCGGTCTGGGCTTCCACATCGTCGCCGACGAGGCGTCCGGTCACGGGGTCCGTCGCGCCCTGGCCCGAGACGAAGATGAGCCGGTCGAAGCCCATGCCGGGAGAATACGGGCCGACGGGCGCGGGAAGATTGGCGGCATGAATGGGTCTGTGCATGGCCCGATTGTAAGATCACTGGCGTGCCACGGTTTCGATTGACTCTTGAATACGCGGGAACGCGCTACAGCGGCTGGCAAAAACAGAAGAATGCCCGAACGGTGCAGGGAGAGCTCGAGCGCGCGATGACCGAGGTGCTGGGCCATCCGCGCTTCGAGTTCCAGGGCTCGGGACGCACGGATGCCGGCGTGCATGCGCTGCATCAGGTCGCGCACCTCGACACACCGTCGACCCTCAAGCTGGAACTGTTCCGCCGACAGGTGAACGACGCGCTTCCCGCCGACATCGTCGTCGTGGCGGTGAGCCCCGCGCCGCCACGCTTCCACGCACGGCACGCGGCGGTGGCCCGCAGCTACCTCTACCAGATTGCGCGGCGGCGCACGGCGTTCGCCAAGCCCTACGTGTGGTGGGTCAAGGACACGCTCGATGTCTCGCGAATGCAGCGGGCCGCCGACCTGTTCCGCGGCTTCCACGACTTCAGGGCCTTCACCCACGACGACCCCGAGGAAAAGTCGACCGAGGTCCTCGTCGACACCATGGCCGTGGTTGAAGCCGACGACCTCGTGCTGGTGCGGGTCGGCGGGTCGCACTTCATCTGGAAGATGGTGCGCCGCATGGTTGGCGTGCTGGTCGAAGTCGGTACGGGACGCCTGTCGATTGAGGCAGTGCCGGACCTGCTGCAGTCGGATTCGCCGCTGCCGGCCACGCTGACGGCGCCGGGGTCGGGACTCTTTCTCGAGCGCGTCTTCTACGAGGGTGACGACCGGCACCTGCCTCTGGTGCCGGCCATGCCTGTGCGAGGCGTCAGCGGCCGCCGCTGACCAGCGCGTCGAGCAGCGCGTCGGTGCGCTGACGCGCGCGGTCGAGTCGCGCCTTCAGGTTATCGAACACGAACTCGTGGCCGGCGTTGGCCGCCTCGATGATAGGCACCTCGGCCTGCTTCCACTGCTCTTCGAAGCGGGTGCGCGCCGCACGGTCCTTGACGCGACGAATCATGTCCTGCGCCTCGGTGAGTCGATGCCGGACCTCGCGTACCTCGGTCATCATGAGCATCGCTTCGCTGGCGCGACCCGGGCGCGCCACCGGCGTGTCGGGGCCATGGCACTGCGAGCACTGGTTGGCGAGCCCGACCGGCGACAGCAGCTGCGCAGCGACTTCGCCGTGGCAGGTGGAACACGTCGGCCCCCGGTCGTCACCGGCCGTCAGCAGCTTGTAGTGATGGCTCTTCTGAAACGATACGAAAGGCCCGGTGTGGCAGGTGCCACAGGTCTTCGGCAGGTTGACGCGCGCGACCGGGCTGGCCGGGCTCGACGGCGGCAGCATGTTCTGGTGCGCCAGATTCTTCTCAAACGTTGCCGGATTGCCGCCGTGACATTTCTCGCAGCCGACCTTCGACCGCGAGTGCTTCGAATAATCCCAATCCTGCAGATGCCGCACCGACTTGCTGGACCAGACGGGTCCGGTCGCATCCTGATTGGCCACATGACAATCGGCACAGCGACTGCTCTGC
>JBIIDF010000076.1:0-10609 GCA_044238535.1 Vicinamibacterales bacterium | reverse complement strand
GCCAAGGACATTCAGATTGACCAGCACATCGAGCTGCTCGATCCCGATGCACATATTGCCACCGTCTCCGAAGGCGGCAAGCTGCACATGCAGTTGCGCGTCAAGTCCGGCCGCGGCTACATCTCGGCGGATCGCAACTTCGACGAAGATCTCGGCATTGGCTGGATTCCGATTGACTCGGTCCATTCGCCGGTCCGCAAGGTCAACTACCTGGTGGAGGCGGCCCGCCTCGGTCAGACCACCGACTACGACAAGCTGACGCTTGAAGTGTGGACGAACGGAGCGGTGACCCCTGGCGATGCCGTGTCGCTGGCGGCCAAGCTCATCAAAGAGCACATGTCGATCTTCATCAGCCACGATGAAGATGACGACGACGACTATGTGGGTGTGCCGTCGACGCCGGTGGCGATGCCCGTGTCGAATGAGCACCTCGACAAGAGTGTCGAGGAACTCGAGTTGTCCGTGCGCTCGTATAACTGCCTCAAGAATGCGAACATCCGGACGATTCGCGAACTGGTGCAGAAGTCAGAAACGGACATGCTGAAGACCAAGAACTTCGGCCGCAAGTCGCTCAACGAAATCAAGGAGATTCTCCAGTCGATGGGTCTCAGCCTCGGAATGAAGCTGGACCAGTCGGCGGAGTAGCCGGGTAGGGAAACTGTCATGCGTCACGGTAATGCACACCGGAAGCTCGGCCGGGTCTCCGAGCACCGCATCGCGCTGCTGCGCAATCAGGCTACGGCTCTGCTGCAGCACGAGCGGATTGAAACCACGCTGCCGAAGGCCAAGGAACTCCGCCCCTTCGTCGAGCGCCTCATTACTATCGCCAAGCGCGGTGTCAAGGCGGCGGACCCGAAGGGCAAGACGCTGTCGGCCCGTCGACTGGTCATGCGTGATGTCCACAACGAAGACGTGGTCGTCAAGCTGTTCGACGACCTCGCGCCGCGGTTCGCGGAGCGTCCGGGTGGCTACACCCGCATCCTGAAACTGGGTCACCGTCGCGGCGATGCCGCCGACATGGCACAGATGGAACTCGTGGGTAGCGAGTTTGATCCGAAGAAGGCCGAGGCCGAGCGCAAGGCCGCCGAAGAAGCCGCCAAGGGCGGCGAGACGGTGGCGCCGAAGAAGAGCGTGGGCGAGCGCCTGCGTTCGGCGGCGGCGGCCCTCGGCGGCGGCAAGAAGGCCAAGGGCGATGCCGGTGCCAAGAGCAAGGCCTCGCGTCCGGCGCGTGCGGCTGCCAAGAAGGCGACGACCCCGCGCAAGGCTGGCGGCTCGTAACCCGAACGGTCGCGCGTGCTGTCGCGCGACCTGAACCTGACCCGTCAACAGGCGCCCCTCCCCTCGCGGGAGCGGCGCCTGTTGTCGTCTGAGTTCCACACAACACCCGTGCCATACTCGGGCTGAAGCCATGACATCGCCGCCCGCGTCTCATCCGCAGATGGATGCACTGCCTGGCCGTCGGAACCGACCTGCGGGGCGCGTATGGGCGTCCGTGGTGCTCGGACTCGCCCTGGTCACTGAGCCTCCCGTCGTCCATGCCGGAGGGCCCGGGACCTCGCCGTCTGGCATGACGGTCGGATGGCAGACGCCTGCACCCGGGCCGCAGGCCACCGCACCTCCCCCTGCTGCCGCGTCATCACAAGAGCCCACGGGCCAGCCCATCTTCCGTGCCGGCGTTGATCTGGTGCGGGTCGACGTGTCGGTCACCGGCCGACGGGATGAACCGGTCGCGGACCTCACGGCGGACGATTTCATCGTCACGGAGGATGATGCGCCCCAGAAGGTCGAATCGGCGCAATTCATCAGGCTCGATGGGCAGCGAACGGTCGACACCGGGGAATCGCTCGAGATCAGGGGGCCGTCTCAGGGACTGGCAGAAGCGGCGAAAGACGACGTCCGGCTGTATGCGATTTTTCTCGACGACTACCACATCGATCGCATCCCTTCGATTGTTGAACCGCTCAAGGACGCCCTCGAGGATTTCATCAATCAGTTGCAACCCACCGACCTCGTGGTGCTGATGGAGCCACTCACCACGCTCGATAGTCTGCGGTTTACCAGGGACAAGTCGCAACTGATTGCGGCGATTCGCCAGTTCCAGGGCCGCCGGGGTGAACTGTTCCCCGTGAAGAGTGCCGTGGAAGAGGCACAGCTGACCCAGCGGAATGTGTTCGAGCTGAGGGCCGCCGTCACGCTGACGGCGATGGAAGCGCTCGCGACCAGACTCGGGGGGCTCCGCGAGGGACGCAAGTCCATCATTTTCGTGAGCCAGGGGCCTCCGGTGGGCATGCCGGGCAGCTTCAACTATCCACGCCTGGATGCGGCAGTCGAGGCGGCGAATCGCGGAAACGTGACCGTGCATGTGCTTGACCCACGGCCCCTGGGCATGGCTCCGTTCGGGGGGGCCGAGGTGCTGCGGCGGTTTGCGTCCGAAACAGGCGGCCGGTCGATCGTCAACACGAATGACCTCGAGGCGGGCCTCAAGGACGTCGTTGCCGATGCCAGCGCCTACTACCTGCTGGGATACTCGCCCACCCGACCCCGCAACGACGGAAAGTTTCACCGCATCAGTGTGAAGGTACGTCGGTCGGGTGTACGCGTCACCTCGCGCCGCGGCTACTGGGCCCCGTCAGAAAAGGAGATGACCGCTGCGGCCCCGCCCCCAGCCGATCCGCGACTGACCAGCGCGCTGGCGCAGCTGGTTGAGCCCGACGAGGATCGGGCCGTCGACCTTTGGGTTGGCACCGAACACCGTGATGCCGGCGAGGTGCTGACGAGGGTGACGTGGGAGGCTGCGCCCAGGGGACGTGATGCGTCCGGCGCGCCACCGGCCTCGGTCGAGGTGGAGCCCATCACACGCACCGGAGTTGCGCTGGCCCCTCCGCAGATTCTCGGGCCCTACGCCCCTTCCACGACGGTTGCGTCTCCAGGAGTGGCCGAGTTCCGCCTGCAGCCCGGCGTGCAGGCGTTGCGAGTGACCGTGCGCGACGGCAAGGGAGAGACCCTTGACCGATGGACCCAGTCGCTGCCTATCCCGGAACCGGAATCCCCCGTCGTGTTTGTCGGCACGCCCATGGTCTTCCGCACTCGTACGGCTGCAGAGTTCCGCGCATTGCGAACGCAGGCCACTCCGACGCCGTCGGCGTCGCGCCGCTTCAGACGAACGGACCGATTGCGTATCGATGTCCCGCTGGGACCGGCCGATGCGTCTGCGGAGATTGTCGTGCGCCTCACCAACAGCCAGGGACAGGCATTGGCCGCACTGCCCTCGACGAGAGGCGAGCGTGGTGCGATCCGCATCGACCTGCCTCTCGCGAGTCTTGCGCCCAGCACTTACACCGTTCGCATCGACGCACGGGTGGGAGAAGTCGCGGCTGTGCAGGTGGTGGCCTTTACGGTGTCGCCATAGGCCCGGAACAGCCGACCGACAGGCCCCTGCGCTACTCGTAGCGCAGGGCGTCGATGGGGTCCATGCGCGAGGCGCGCCAGGCGGGCAGCATCCCGAAAAACACGCCGACGAATGCCGAGAAGCCCAGCCCGAGGGCGAAGGACCACCACGGCAACGAGACGGGGAATCCTGACGCGAGATTGACGAGCAGTCCGATCGCGCTTCCGCCGATCACGCCGATGATGCCGCCAACACTGGTGAGCACGACGGCTTCAATCAGGAACTGCGTGAGGATTTCAACATTCCGTGCGCCGATGGCCTTCCGGACACCGATCTCGCGCGTGCGTTCGGTCACGGAAATCGTCATGATGGCCATGACGCCGATGCCCCCGACCATGAGGGCGACCGAGGAAATGACCACGAGTGCCAGCAGCACGGCCTGAGAAATCTGATCCCAGACCTTCAGGACGGCATCCTGGGTCACCAGGTCGAAGTCGTTGGGTTTGTCGAGCGTCAGTCCGTGGCGGATGCGCATGATGGTTTCGACCTCGCGCATAGCCTCGTCTCTCGAGACATCTTCGCGGGGGACGACGGCTATCATCACCGCCTGCCCGCCAAAGGGACCCCGCCTGACGCGTTCGTTGCCGAACTGCTTTCGGAAGGCGGTATAGGGAATGACCGCCATGTTGTCCTGCCCGAGGGCAAAGCCACCGGCACTGGGCCGCTTGCCCATGACACCGACGACGGCGTATTCGACGGCTCCCACGCGGATGCGCTTGCCGACCGGATCGATCCCGCGTTTGGCGAAGAGCGCTTCGTAGACGTCGAAGCCGATGACGGCGACACGCCGCCGTCGCTCGACTTCCTGTTCGGTGAACATGCGCCCTGCGAACATCTTGGCGAAGTTCACGTCGATGAAGCGGTCGCTGGTGCCCATGACCGCTGCGGGACGCGTACGTTCGCCGGCGTAGAACAGGCGCTCGAATGTCGGGCCGGGAGGGCCCGCACCCAGCCACGTGTCGACCAGTTCGATCGTTGTCGACATTCGCTCGATGGCCTGGCCGTCTTCGATGGTGAGGGATGGTCGACGGATGAGGTCGAGAAACGACGCTCCGGCGGAAAAACTCACAGCCCCGAAGCGCTGGACGAAAATCGTGCGCGGGCCGAGGGCGGAAATGCTGTCGCGCAGCGAGGTGTCGAAGCCGCGGATGAGCGATGTCATCCCGACAATCGAGGTGACCCCGATGACAACGCCCAGCACGGTGAGCGCCGAGCGCATCTTGTTGGTCCGCAGGGTCTCGAAGGCCATGCGGGCCGTTTCACGGAACAGACCGAGGTAGCGCTCGAACAGGGCCATGTTATTCGCGCCTCAGCGCTTCAATCGGGTCGAGCGTAGCCGCACGCCGCGCGGGATACCAGCCGAAGAACAGCCCCACGAGCGCGGTGACCACCACGCCCAGGGCGACCGACCAGGTTTCGACAGCAGCCGGCACCGGTGTGAGTGACGCAATCAGCGTCGCGAGGGCCCAGCCCAGCGCGACCCCGACGACTCCACCGGTCAGGGAGAGCGTGACGGACTCGGTCAGCACCTGCGACATGATGTCGAGGCGCCTGGCCCCGAGGGCCTTGCGGAGCCCGATCTCGCGGGTGCGCTCGCTGACCACCATGAGCATGATGTTCATGATGACAATGCCGCCCACGACGAGCGACAAGCCGACGATGCCCACGAGGAGCACCGCGATGCCTGCAGTGGCCTGTCTGAAGATGTCGAGGACCGAATCCGAGGCGACAATGCCGAAGTTATCGGGCGCACCGGGCTTCAGTCGGCGTTCGACGCGCAGCGCCACGCGGGCCTCGTCCTTGGCGCGGTCGACCAGAGAGGCATCCCGCGGCCGCACCATCAGTTGCAGTGACTGACGCGTGCCGAACAGCTTCTGATACGACCCCAGGGGGATGACGACGAACTCGTCGAGGGAGCTGCCGAACGACGAGCCCTTCTTGGCCGAGACGCCCACCACGCGGAAGGGGACGCCTGCCACACGCAGGGTCTTGTCGAGGGGGTCTGCGGCTCCGAAGAGGCGGTCGGCCACCTGCCAGCCGATGAGGGCGACCGGTCGATTGCGCTGAATCTCGACAGGACTGATCATGCGTCCGCGTTCGGCATCGAACGTCGTGAACTCGAGATACTGTTCCGTGACGCCCTGCACCTGAATCGACTCGAGTTCTTCGGCGCGGTAGGCGATGCTGGCATTCTGCTGCGCCTGCGCCATCACCACGGACGTCGACAGCGAAAAGCGTCGAATCGCGGCCGCGTCCTCGAGAGTCACGTTCGGGTTGCTGCGCTGACGTTCGAACTCGTCTTCATTCTGGGTGAACGCCGTGCGCTGCACCACGAAGGAGTCGGCGCCGAGGTCAGACACGATGGCATCGGTGACCGCGCCATTTACGCCGGTGATGAGCGCCACCACCGTGATGATCGACGACACGGCGACGATGTTGCCGAGCAGCGTCAGCAGCGACCGCAGCTTGTTGGCCCAGATGGAGGCGAGGGCCAGCCGAACCGACTCGATCAGGTGGTCCATGTGTCGACTAGCTGCCGACGCGGACAGTTACACCGCGGCTGCCATCGGTCTGCCCAGGGGCAGGCGCCGTGGTGACGGCATCGCCTTCATACAGGCCGCGCACCGATTCGAAGGGACCGGTGATGACCCGATCGCCTTCAGCGAGGCCGTTCAGCACTTCCAGATAACGCTCCCCGGCAATGCCCAGCTTGACGGCGACGAAGGTGGCCTTGCCGTCTCGAATGAGAAACACGCCTTCGGTTTCCTGACGCTTCTGGCCAGGCTGCAGTTCGGTGGACACGACCGGGGCCGACGGTGTCGCTGGGGGACGGCCGAAGCGGAAGCCGGTCTGCGGGGGGCGGGTTTCCGGGATGACACGACCGTCCGCCCCGTAGAGCAGCTCGCGCACCGCCAGCGCCTGAATGGGTACCGAGAGCGCGGCAGTGCGGGAGGCCGTCGAGATTTCGGCGGTGCAGGTGAAGCCCGGGCGCACATCGGGAATCTGGTCGTCGAGGGTAATAGTCACCTTGAAGTTGGTGGCGGTGCGCTGTGTGGCTGCGGCGGCCGTGGCCTGGATGGGGCTGTTGCCGATCTCCGTCACGGTGCCGGTGAACACGCGGTCGGGCATGGCATCGATGGTGACCTTGGCCTTCTGGCCGAGGGTCACCAGCGGAATGTCCGTTTCGTCGACTTCCACTTCGGCTTCGATCACCGACATATCGGCGACGGTCATCAGCACGGTGCCGGCGTTGTTCATCGTGCCCACGACCACGTTTTCGCCTTCTTCGATGTTGCGGCGGGTCACGATGCCGTCGAAGGGCGCATCGAACCGCACCTGGGAGAGCGTGTGACGGCTGCTCTGGAGGCCGGCTTCGGTCTGGCGCAACTGCGTTTCGCGATTCTTGATTTCCTGCTCGCGTGCCCGGAGATCGCTCTCGCGAACCTCGACTTCGGCCTGCGCGCGTTCGAGGGCTTCGCGTGTGGTAAGCCCCGAGGCTGACAGTTCCTGCTGGCGCTTGAGCGACTGGCGGGCCAGATCGAGATTTGCCCGGGCGCTCTGCAGGCCCACGCGGGACTGTTCGAGGCCGGTGCGTGAGCCTGCGACAGCGGCTTCGTCCCGGCGGACGGCCGCTTCGGCCACGACGGCGTCGATCTGCAGCAGGAACTGGCCGGCCTTGACGCGGTCGCCTTCCTTGACGCCGAGTCGTGTCACGCGGCCCATCGACTGGGCGCTGATGTTGACCACCTTCTGCGGCTCGATTTTGCCTGACGCCGAGACCAGGGCCTCGAGATCGCGTCGCTGGATGGACTCAGCCGTGACGGTGGTGCCGGTCTGCCGGCTCTTCGAAAAATATGCGGCGGCCGCGCCACCACTGGCCACCAGCACGACGACCACCCAGAACCACTTGTTCCGCAGCACGCTACGTCCCTCCTCGCATCACCATTACCGCCGCCAGGACGGCGGCCACTCCCAGATAGAGGGCCAGCATCGGCCCTGCATACCGTCGCGCGGGCCGACCGGTGGCGGCGCTCAGCCCCAGGGCCAGCAGCGCACCCCACCAGAGGGCCACCATGTCGATTGATCCGAACAGGCGAGCCGGCAGGCTGCCGTCCTCGATACCCGGGAGCACCGTCATCAGATTGGTCATGTTCGTGACGGATTCGCGCAGAAACATGAAGGGCGTAATGACGGCCTGCTGCAGGCCGAGCACCAGCGAGGCCTGCACCGACACCGACAGGGCGCCCATCAGCGACAGCGTCGCCTGTTGCCACCGCGCCACCCCCATGAGGCCGCACGCCACCAGCAGCGTGAGCGGGGGGGCGAGCAGCAGGCGAGTGCCGGAGAGGTAACTCATCCACGGGGGCATCTGCTGCAGGGCGGCGTACTGGGCATCGGACACGCTGCCACCGAACGCCTCGGTGATCCGCACGTGTTCGTCAACCAGTGCCTGCCTGCCGACCGGCGTCGACAGCAGCCACGCCGCGGGGACCAGCCACAGAATCAGGAGCATGATCCAGGGCCAGGCGACCCTGGGGCGGGACACGGCCGTGGCCATGGTGTGTCGGGGGCGGAGCAGGACGCCCGTCAGCATGTGAAAGAAGTGCACGAAATCCTACGCCATTATGACGAAGCGAGCGTGCACGCGGTTCCGTGTGCCGCTGAATACTCCAGGCAGTTGACGTGCCCCTGAAGTTCCGTGACGGTTATGCCGAGACGACGACGCAGGATGCCACCGGTGTTGTCGGAGCCACAGAGGGGTGATGGGCGAGGCGGGTCCGAGGATGACGGCCCGGACCGACTGGACGTCATGGCGCAGGGCTCGGCGGTGACGGCCGTCAACCAGATGCTGCAGTTGGCGGTCCGTCTCGGTGCGAGCGACGTGCACTGTGAGCCCGGGCCTGACGGGCTGCGTGTTCGGTTCCGGATCGATGGGCGACTGCGGGCTGTCGGTACCCTGCCGCCCGCCCTCAAGGAGGGCGTCCTCACGCGTCTCAAGGTGCTGGCGCGCCTGGATGTGGCGGAGCGCCGGTTGCCTCAGGATGGTCGCTTTTCGCTCAGTGCCGATGGATACGGCGACTGCGACGTGCGGGCATCGACGTTGCCAACCCTGACCGGTGAGAAGGCCGTGCTGCGCGTGGTGGCCCGGGCGTCTCTCGCGCAGACCTTCGAGTCGCTGGGGTTCGATCCGAACAGTGCCGACGCCTTCCGCCGGCACCTGCAGCGGCCGTGGGGCCTGGTGCTGGTCACAGGGCCGACCGGCAGTGGCAAGACCAGCACGCTGTATGCGGCCCTGCAGCTACTGGCCACACCGGACCGACACATCATCACGGTCGAAGATCCGGTCGAGCGTGCGCTTCCCGGCGTGACACAGGTGGCCGTCCGCGAATCCATCGGCCTGGGCTTTGCGGCCGTCCTGCGGGCCAGTCTGCGACAGGACCCTGACATCATGCTGGTGGGCGAGATCCGCGATGCCGACACGGCGTCGGTGGCGATGCAGGCGGCCCTGACCGGCCATCTTGTGCTGGCCACGCTGCACACGACGGACGCCCCCGGAGCTCCTGCCCGGCTCCTCGACATGGGTGTGCCTCCGTTTCTCGTGGCCGGCTCACTCACGGTGGTCTGTGCGCAGCGGCTCGTGCGACGTCGATGTCCACAGTGCCGTCCTCCCCACGCCGAACACTGTGCGAGCTGTCGGCAGACGGGTTACCACGGTCGCACGGGGCTCTTCGAGCTGATGACCATGTCCGACCCCCTGCGCGCGCTGGTGATGCAGCGGGCATCGGCACAGCAGTTACGGCGTCAGGCGTTGGCCGAAGGCATGGTGTCGCTGAGACAGTCAGGACGTCAGCGGGTCGCGGACGGAGTCACCTCCCTCGAAGAGGTCTGGCGCGAAACTGCGGACGACGGAGCCGCAGGCGATGCATGAGGCCGTGCTGGCGGCCTTGGAGGACGCCGCCGTGTCAGATGTTCACCTGCGGGTCGGGGCGCCGGTGTGGGTGCGTCGATGCGGTGCCGTGCACGTCGCGGCCTCTGCGACCCTCGGTGCGGCCGAGATCGAGGCCGTGGCGGCCTGCGTGCTGGACCCCGTGCGGCGACAGTGCCTCGAGACCGGCCGCGAGGTCGACGCTGCCTGGCAGATGCCGGATGGCACCCGATGGCGTGTGCACGTGTTTCGCACGGGCGGCCGGCTGGGACTCGCGCTGAGACGGATCCCTGCAGTCGTGCCCACGCTGTACGACCTCGGCCTGCCGCCCAGCCTGGCCACGCTTGTGGAGCGACCGTCCGGTCTGGTCCTCGTGACCGGTCCCACGGGCAGCGGGAAGACTTCGACCGTGGCCGCGCTGATCAACGTCATCATCCGTGCTCGTTCCTGTCATGTGCTCACGATTGAAGACCCCATCGAATATGTGCATGCCCCGGGCGCGGCGCTGGTGACACAGCGCGAACTCGGCCGCGACGTCGACACCATGGCGGCCGCGCTGCGCTCTGCTGTCCGCGCCGACCCCGACGTGGTGCTGGTGGGAGAACTGCGCGATGACGTCACGGTTGATGCGGCGCTGCAGTTAGCCGAGACCGGTCATCTGACGCTGGCGACCCTGCACACACGATCGGCGATGGCCACGCTTCATCGTCTCGTCGATTTGGTGGCGCCGTCACGGCACGGCCACGTGCGCAGCCAGCTGGCCATGGTCCTGGTGGGGATTGTGTCGCAACGGCTGCTGCCGGCAGCAGCCGGCGTAGGCCGCGTGGCTGCGGTGGAACTGATGCGGGCGTCGTCGCCCATCCGGCATCTGCTGCGGGAAGGCAAGGTGCATCAGCTGTCGACTGCCATGCAGGCCGCGGGACGCGACGGCGGGAGCTGGTCGCTCAATCAGGCGCTGGCCTCCCTGGTCGCGTCCGGTCGCGTTCGCGAACATGACGCCCTGGCGGCGACTGACGACGAGGACGATCTCAGGCAGTGGATGGCGCGAGCCGCTCTGGCATTCGTCGGGGACCGGGGATGACGGTCATGGCGCCCGGGAGGCTCGGCGGTGTGGACCAGGGACGTGCGCTGCAGCAGTGCGCCCTGCTGCTGGACGCAGGCCTGCCGCTGGTGTCAGCACTCGACCTGCGGGCCTCGCTCGAGGGCAGGCCAGTGACTCGCGAGATGTGGCGGCA
>JBIIDF010000075.1:0-10614 GCA_044238535.1 Vicinamibacterales bacterium | reverse complement strand
GAGGGCACCCAGCGCATCATGGCCCTCAGCGCGCGGTTCCGCCCCGGCAGCCAGGCGCTGCTGCCCTGAGGGCGCGGTTGCCCCGTGCGGGGCGGGCGGCATACCATCCGCGGTATGACACTGCGACTCTGGCCGGCGCTGGCGCTGCTATGTATCGGGGCGGTCACGCTCACGGCCCAGACACCGTCGGGCCCCGCCGGGAACCGCGAACGTGACTACCTGTCGCGTGTCCGTCGGCTCACGGTCGAGGGACGTCGCGCGGGGGAAGGGTATTGGTCCCCGGATGGCACGCGCCTGGTGTTCCAGAGCGAGCGCGACCCGGCCAATCCCTTCTACCAGATCTACACCCTCGATTTCTCCACGGGGGAAACGAAGCGCGTATCGCCCGGCATGGGCAAGACCACGTGCGCGTTCTTCCGGCCGGGCACGGACCAGATTCTTTTCGCGTCCACGCACCACGATCCGCGTTCCCTGCAGCTGCAGAAGGAGGAACTCGATTTCCGCGCCTCGGGAAAGGAACGCCGCTACGCCTGGGACTACGACCCCGAGATGGACATCTACGCAGTCGCCGAATCCTCCGGGACGCTCACGCGCCTGACGACCGCCCGCGGGTATGACGCCGAAGCGGGCTATTCCCCCGACGGCCAGTGGATTGTGTTTTCGTCGATGCGCGATGCCTACAACCGCACGCTGACGGCGGCGGAACAGAAGCAGCTCGCGACCGACCCGAGCTATTTCGGCGAGATCTACATCATGAAGGCCGACGGCACCGACCAGCGCCGGCTCACCACCGCGGCCGGCTACGACGGCGGCCCCTTCTTCACCACGAAGGGCGACCGCATCGTGTGGCGACGGTTCGACGAGCAGGGCCTCATCGCTGACATCTGGACGATGAAGCCCGATGGCAGCGATAAGCGGCAGATCACGGCCTTCAAGGCCATGAGCTGGGCGCCGTATGAGCATCCGTCCGGCGAGTACCTGCTGTTTGCCTCGAACAAGCTCGGCTTCGAGAACTTCGAAGTGTTCGTCGTCGACACCGCAGGAACGAAAGAGCCGGTGCGCATCACCTACTCGGATGGCTTCGATGGTCTGCCCGTGCCCTCGCCCGACGGTCGGCAGGTGGCATTCACCTCGAGCCGATCGGGAGGCGGCGCGGGACAGATTTTTCTGGCGCAATGGAATCACGAGGCTGTGCGGAAGGCGCTGGCGGCTGCGCCGGCACGTCACTAGCACCCGACCTGACACTGAAGACTGATGAGGAGGTCTATGGCGACTCTGCTCCGCTCGCGCCTTGTTCCGCTGCTCACCCTCCTGGCCGGCATCGCGGCTTCGGCCTCGGCCCAGTCGGCGACGCCCCCCACCACACGCGCACACGTCGAGCGCCTGGCCTCGCCATCGATGGAAGGACGTCTCGCCGGCTCGCCTGGCGAGCAGCAGGCCGCGCAGTATCTGGTGGAGCAGCTCACACGCATGGGCGCCCGCCCCCTGCCCGGGCAGGCGTCGATGCTGTCGCCCTTCACCTTCACCGCAGGGTCAAAGGACGGCGGGTCGTCCATCACCGTCACGCGCGGGAGTGATGCGTCGATCTTCCGTGCCTCCACCGAGGTGCAGGCCCTGTCGTTCTCTGATTCGGCCGAGGTGAGCGGCCCTGTCGTCTTCGCCGGCTACGGCATCGTCGTGCCCTCGTCTGCCACCTTCGGCTACGACAGTTATCAGGGACTCGACGTCAAGGACCGCATCGTGGTCGTGCTGCGGTACTTCCCCGAGGATGCCGATGCCACGACCCGTACCGCGCTCGCGCGCTACTCGGACCTGCGCTACAAGGCGCAGGCCGCCCGTCAGCGCGGCGCGAAGGCGCTCGTCGTCATCACCGGCCCCCGATCGCCCAATGCAGGCGCGGTCGTGCCGATGAGTTTCGACACGGCACTGGCCGGATCGGGGCTCGTCGCGGCCAGCGCCAGCGGCGCGGTCGCCAAGGCCATCTTCGCCGGCGTTGACGGCAAGACGCTCGAGGACGTGCAGAAGGAATTTGACGCCGGCAACCCGCACACCACCGGCTTTGCCATTCCCGCCCTGACGATGACGGTGACCGCGCGCGTGGTGCGCGAGCAGCAGACCGGCCGCAATGTCGTGGCCTATCTGCCCGCCACACCCGCCGCGGCCGCATCGAGGCCCTGGGTGGTCATCGGCGCGCATTACGACCATCTCGGGCGCGGCAGTGCCGGCAACTCCCTGGCTGCGGCTGACCAGGCCGGACAGATCCATCACGGGGCCGACGATAACGCCTCGGGCACCGCGGCGGTCCTCGCCATGGCCGACGCGCTGGCGCGGGTGCCGCGCAAGCGCCACCTGGTCGTGGCCTTCTGGTCGGGTGAGGAACTCGGACTCATCGGTTCGACCGCATTTGTGAACGCCCCACCCGTGCCCATCGCCGAGATGGCGGCCTATCTCAACTTCGACATGGTGGGACGCTCCACGGACAACAAGCTGACCGTGCAGGCCACGGGTACCAGCCCGACCTGGCCGCGCCTGCTCGAGCAGGCCAATGTGGCCGCCGGCTTCGACCTGGTCCTGCAGGAAGACCCCTATCAGCCGACCGACGTCAGCAGCTTCAACAGCGTGGGCGTGGCGTCACTCGCCTTCTTCACCGGGGCCCACACCGACTATCACAAGCCGTCGGACACGGCCGAGAAGATCAACTACGACGACCTCGACCGCATCGCGGCCTTCGCTGGCACCATCGCCCGTCGGTTGCTCGATACCGATGAGCCACCCCTCTTCACCAAGGTCGAACAGAAGACCGACACGGGTGGGCGTGCCGGACTGCGCATCTTCACGGGCACGATCCCCGACTATGCCACCGACGTGAAGGGCCTGCTGCTGGGGGGCGTCATTGGCGGGGGCCCGGCCGAACAGGCGGGCCTGCAGAAAGGCGATATCATCGTCGAACTGGCTGGCCAGTCGATCGCGAACATTTACGATTACACATACGCGCTCGACCTGCTCAAGATCGGGCAGCCAGCGACGGTGGTGTACACGCGAGGCGCTGCGCGGCGCACCACGACGCTGACCCCGTCGGCGCGGAAGTAGGTTCCCTGAAGACCGTCTCTCGCCCATGAGGGCCGGCAGCACGACGCGCAGGAGGCGCGGTGACGATATGACGCAGCTGATTCGATCGCTTACATTCGCTCTGGTTCTCGCCGTGGCCTCGGTGGCGCTGCAGGCGCAGTCGGTGGCCGGCAACTGGGTGCTCACCATCAACAGCCCGCAGGGGGCGATGGATACCGACGTCACCTTCACGCAGGACGGCACGACCCTGACCGGCAGCATGAGCAGTCCGATGGGTGAAACCGACTTTAAGGGTGAGGTCAACGGTTCGACGGTCAAGGTGACCTTCGGCATGGTCACGCCCGGCGGCCCCATCGACATCGTCATGACCGGTGAAGTGACCGGCGACGAGATGAAGGGCACGATGGATGTTGCCGGCTTCGGCGCCATCGACTTCACCGGCAAGCGCAAGTAATCGCGCGTCCTCTCAGCAGCCGCTGGTGTCGCACGGCACCAGCGGGCCTGCTCCTGTTGCGCCGATTCACCGGGAATGTTCGGCCACTCATGACGGCTTTTCGACCAGTCGTGGGTCAGTCGCCCGGCCAGCCATCCCAACCCGCTAGAATCGAGCCGTGACCGCATCGAATGCCGCCGACGTGCTGAACCTCGTGGGCTTTGCCACGGGCACGGCGTTGTACGCGATGCTGCTGATGCTGGTGCTGCGTCGTCGCCAGCCCTCAGACTCCGCCCGTCTTGATCGGTTGCCCCTGGCCACTGCGCTGCTGGGGCTGCTCTGGAATCTCGGTGAACTGGCCGCGTATGGCCTGCCCCGGCTCGGGCTGCTCTCCGACAGCGTTCCGCTGTCGGCGCTGTCGTTCCCCGCCCTCGGGTTCCTCGCAGCCGTCGTCGTTCATTCGGTCGCACGCGACCTCGGTAGCGGCCGCTATGTGGTGGGGCTGGCGTACGCCATGGCGGGCGTCGCCGCCGTCCTCCACGGTGCGACCATGGTGACAGGCGAGACGGCCGCCTCGACGCTGGCGTTCCAGTTGCTGACCGCCTGTTTCACGCTGCTCATCGTGCCACTGGGCCTGTTGACCCGGGCACAGGCCCACATGCGGCGCGCGCTCTGGGTGCTGGCGCTGGTGCTGTTCGCCGTGTCGGCCACGCACCTCGGCAGCTTTCACAGCCAGCAGGACAGCTGGTGGATGCAGCTGCTCGGCCACCATGCGGCCATACCGCTGGCCTTTGCGATTCTGTACCAGAACTACCGCTTCGCGCTGGGCGATCTGTTCCTCAAGCGGGCGCTCACGCTGCTGACCGTGGTGACGCTGGCGCTGGTCAGCTACTGGGCCGTGACCCGCCTTCCCGATGGGTCAGGCACGCAAGGCATCATGCTGGGGCTGTGGGTCGCGACGGCCCTGCTGACGCCGTGGCTGCAACAGCACGTGACGGTCTTTGTTGATCGGGTACTGCTGGGCCGTGTCGACTACGGCGTGCTGCGTGTGACCCTGACAAAAACGGTAGCCGACCAGTCGTCTGTCGCAGGCGTGATGGACGCCGTCACCCATGCGCTCACGCGTGCGCTCAATGCACGGAGAGTGACATGGACCGATGACCCGGCGGCGGCTGATGCCGAGACGCACGTGGTGGTGCCGACCACCGACCCGCCCGTCATCGTGGTCAGGCCGGGCGAGCTGACCGGCGGCCGTCAGCTGCTGTCGGACGATGCCGCACTCATCGATGCGGTGGTGGGCATTGCAGCGCGGCGCATCGACGCCATCCGCCTCACACTCGAACGTTATGAGGTGCAGCTGCGGGAAGAGGAAATGCACAAGCTGGCGGCGGAAGCGGAACTGCGGGCCTTGCGGGCACAGATCAACCCGCACTTTCTCTTCAACGCCCTGACAACCATCGGCTATCTGATTGAGGCGGCGCCGACGCGCGCGCTGCGGACGCTGCTGCGGCTGACCGGACTGCTGCGCGGCGTGCTGCGGCCTGACGGGGAATTCACCACGCTCGGACGGGAATTGGAACTGGTCGAGCATTATCTCGACATCGAGCACGAACGTTTCGAGGAGCGGCTGCGGGTCAGCATCGATGTGCCCGCCGAACTGCGGGCCACTCCGCTGCCGGCGCTGGTGCTGCAGCCCCTCGTCGAAAACGCCATCAAGCACGGCGTGGCACCCAGTGTGCAGGGTGGAGACGTGACGATTACCGCCAGGCGCGTATCCGAGCCAGCACCGACGCTGCATCTGGTCGTCAGGAACACCGGTCGCCCCCTGGGCGCCGACATCATGCGCGGCGACGGACACCTCGGCCTCGCCAATGTCGAGCGCCGCCTCGCGGGTCTGTATGGCGGCGACGCGACGCTGTCGCTGACCTCAGATGAAGCACAGGCCACCGTGGCCGGGATTTGCCTGCCGCTGACACTGCCCGCGGCGTCACCACAGCACTCCGATGAGCGACCCGCTGCGTATCGTACTGGCCGATGACGAGCGCCCGGCACGCCGCTTCCTCAGGAACCTCCTCGAGAGTTTTCCTGACGTCTCGGTCGTGGGCGAAGCGGCGAACGGGCACGAGGCCCTCTCGCTCGTCGAGCAGACCTCGCCCCATCTGGTGCTGCTGGACCTGCACATGCCCGAGCTCGGCGGCCTCGACACCGCGCGGCTCGTGTCGCACGATGCGCCGCCTCTCATCGCCTTCGTCACGGCCCACGACGAGTTTGCGGTCGATGCCTTCGAGCTGAACGCCGTCGACTATCTGCTCAAACCCGTCGAGCGCGAGCGCCTGGCCGACACGCTGCAGCGTGCCCGGCAGCGCATGTCCGCCACCGAACGTGACCGGCGGGTGGCAGCGGCAATCACCGCCATGGACCTGGCCGCACGGCGGCCGTATCTCGAGCGCCTGCCGGTACGACGGCGCGATGAAGTGGTGATTCTGCCCGTGCGGCAGATTGCGTCGATTGTCGCCGAGGGTGAGCTGATGCACATCACCACCGTGACGGCCGAGCGCTTCACCATCAGCCATCGCCTGCATCTGCTCGAGGCCCGTCTCGACCCGCGCCGGTTTGTGCGCCTCAGTCGCAGTGCCCTGGCGGCGCTCGATCAAATTCAGCGGGTCAGCCCGATGCCCGGTGGCACCTACCAGGTGACCCTGGCCAATGGCCAGATGCTGCAGGTCAGCCGCATCCAGTCGCGACGCCTGCGCGAGACCCTGCTGACGCTCTGACGATGCCGTGCTTTAATGCACGGATGCGACTGGCTTCCCGACTCTGCTGGCCTCTCTGCCTGACGTTCGCCATCGGCGCGCTGCCGCCCCTCGGCGCTCAGGGCGATCTGAAGACGCGGGCGCTGGCCCTGCACCGCGAAGCCCCCCTCGTGGACGGCCACAACGACTATCCGTGGGCTCTGCGCGAGATCGATCGCGGCGGTGATTTCTCGAAGGCCGACATCACCGGGTCAGTGCCGCGGCTGATGACCGACATCCCGCGCCTCAGGGCAGGGGGCATGGGCGCGCAGTTCTGGTCCGTCTACGTGCCCTCGACCATGCAGGGCACCGAAGCGGTGCGGGCGACGCTCGAGCAGATCGACATCGTGCACCGCATGATGGCGCGCTGGCCCGAGACGTTCCAGCTGGCCCTGACGGCCGACGATGCCGAGCGGGCGTTCAGGGCGGGACGCATTGGATCGATGATGGGCATGGAAGGCGGACACTCGATCGACAACTCGCTTGGCACGCTGCGGCAGATGTACGCGGCCGGCGCACGCTACATGACGCTGACGCACTCGGAGAACGTGCCGTGGGCCGATGCGGCCACGGCCGAGCCGAAGCTCGGCGGACTCTCGCCGTTCGGCGAGGAAGTGGTGCGTGAAATGAACCGGCTCGGCATGCTGGTCGACCTCAGCCACGTGTCACCCGACACCATGAAGGACGCCATCGCCGTCAGCGATGCGCCTGTCATCTTCTCGCACTCGACGGCGCGGGCACTCTGCAATGTGCCCAGGGCCGTGCCCGATGACGTGCTGGCCCTGCTGCCGAAGAACGGCGGCGTACTGATGGTGACCTTCGTGCCCGGTTTCATCTCGCAGAAGGTGGCCGACTGGAACCTGCTCTACTCGGCCCAGCAGCAGCTGATGCGTGCGCAGTTTCCCAGCAACAACGCATATCTCGCTGCGGGACTCGAACGCTGGCGCAGCGAGCATCCCGAGCCGAGGGCCACGCTGTCAGAGGTCGCTGATCACATCGACCACATCAGGAAGGTGGCCGGCATCGACCATATCGGCCTCGGCGGCGACTTTGACGGCATCACCAGCGTCGTGCAGGGACTCGAGGACGTATCGACCTACCCGGCGCTCACCGCTGAACTGCTGCGTCGCGGCTACAGCGAGGCCGACGTGAAGAAGATTCTCGGGGGGAATGTCCTGCGGGCCTGGCGTCAGGCCGAACAGGTGGCCGCGCGGCTGCGCGCCTCACGTGGGCCCTCGACGCGCACCATCGAGCAGATGGACGGCCGCCGCTGACGGCCGTCCCTGCCCGCCCCCTCGTCAGCGCCTGATGGCGCGGATGACGCGCTGGACGAACTCGGCCTCGTTGCCGCGATGCCAGCGCCACACGACCACAAGATCGTGCTCGGGTGAAATCGTGATGGTGTTGCTGCCGGCCCCGCGTGCGCCATATGCGGTGGTCGGCAACCCCGGATAGTTCTTCCCCTGCGTGTTAAGCCACCACAGATAGCCATAGTCGGGCCCGTGTGCGCTGGGTGCCGTGGCCGCCTTCACGAATGCCTCGGGCAGCAGCTGGCGACTGCCCCAGCGTCCGCCGCGCAGCCACAGGTAGCCGAAGCGGGCCATGTCCCACGAGTGAATCCAGACGCCACCTCCCCAGCGGGTGCCACCACTCACCGACGGCATGCGGCGGCCATCGATGGTGACGTAGCTGTTGTGATAGGGCACCCACTTCCAGTCGGTCGACGCGCCGATAGGCGTCATGATCTCGTCGCGGAAGACCTCAGGCACTGGCTTGCGGAACACGCGCAGCAATGAGAGGCCGAGACGGTTGATGCGCACGTCGTTGTATTCGTAGAACGTGCCCGGGCGCTGCAGTTCGCGCGGCTTCCGCTCGCCCTCACCGAACGCCTCGCGCCCGACAAAGTCGTGCGCCTTGCCGAACAGGTCGCCTTCCCACTCGGTCTCCTGCTGGAGGTGCATCTTCCAGGTGATCTCGCTGTTGCGCGGCGAGTCGTAGCCGCCGTCCTTCACCGTGGCGCCGACGCGGTCGTCCACCGCGAGGCGGCCATCACGCACCCCGAGGGCGGCGACCGTGGCCATCATGCTTTTGGCCACCGAGTAGGTCGGGTCGACGGCCGTGGTCTCGCCGAACTCGGCCACCACATAGCCCTTGTAGATGACCACGCCGTTGGTCGCCGCGCGGCGTGTGGGCACCGAGCCCAGCAGCGACCCGAAGATGCGCTCCTGATCGGAAAAATCGAACGCGCGCGTCGACTCGCGGCCCTGTGCGAACGCCACGGCCTCGGCCAGCCGGGCCGGGTCCATGCCGAGCTCGGCCGGGGGCCTGCGGGCCCAGTCACCTTTGGGTGGAAAGTAGGTATCACCCTGGGCCGTGAGGGCCGCCGGCTGCAGGGCAAGCACCGCTGCCGCAAGCGCGGCCAGCACCGACAGACGAAACAGTCGCAGTGTCATGGTCAAGGTCTCCTCAGCGACGTGGCTCAGTAGCCAGGTCCCAGCAGCACGGCGTTCATGAACAGCAGCATGGTGCCCTCACTGAACGCCCGATACGTGGCTTCTTCGGCAAAGCCGATGATATGCCCCTGGCCGAGCGGCTGGTGCATCAGAAAGGCTTTCTCGACCAGCAGGCCCTGATTTTCGGGCCAGATGAGTCCGGAGGCAATGAGCCGGTCGCGCGTCGCGTAGACCCCGACATTTCGGCCGCTGTCGAGCTTGAGTGGCGCGAACACGCGACTGCCTTCGATCATGGCTGCGCCCTCGGCATCGTGGCCCGCCGACAACCAGTGCTCGGTATCGATGCGCACGCGCAGCAGGGCGCCCGGTTGGGCATCGGGCCGCTCGCGTTCGGGCTGAATCGCCGCGTCGTAGTTGAAGGCGGCCGCATCGGCCGGCTTCGCCGGTGTCTCGCGACCCTGCCCTGCGGCGGCGACGTTCCCCGGCATGTCAAGGTTGCCGTTCTTGAGCAGCGGCTTCGTCGACAGCAACCCCACGCCCTCGGACGTGGCCCAGCGGGTGGCCTCGGCCAGCGTGACGAGCGTGCCGCCGCTGCGCACCCATTCGCGGATGCGCGCCAGCACCGCCTCCCCAATCGCGCCAGAGTAGTTGCCCGACGGCAGCACCAGCACATCGACATCGCTCCACACCACGCGGCCCAGTGCGCTGACGCGTACAGCCGTCACACGCTGGCCATAGCGGCGCTCGAGCACATAGCGCGTCCAGCCGGCGGAGAGCGACTGCGTCGGGGCATCCCACGCCAGCACCACGCGCGGAGCCTTGAGTGCGGCTGTGTCGTTGCCGCCGAGCGAGACACCGCGGTCGATGAATGCCGAGTCGATAGGCACCACGTCGGCCCCATGCCGCGTGGCGAGGCGCTGCAGCCGCTCGTGCAGGTCGGCGGGGTTACCCGCGTGCCTCACAAGCGCCGTGCCGATCGGATACGTGCGGCCCTGCAGCGTGAAACTGCCGCCAATGCTCGTCACGCGCAGGCCCTCGGCCAGGGCCTCGGCCGTCAGCGCGGCAGTGGCCGATCCCCATGGCAGCAGGTAGCCCACCTGTCCGCGCGTGAAGGTGCGCGGCGCGGGCGGTGCGTCATAGGTGTCAGGCACGGGCGTGGCCGCCACCGCAAGGGGCACGGCACTGGTCACCACCTCGACGTCATAGAGGAGCGGCAGACTCCAGGCCGTGATGTCATAGATTTCATCAGACAGCCGTCGCGCACGCCGCGCCTCCTGCGCCTTCACGAACGCCTCGGGCAGCGGCACCGTCGTGTCGAGCAGGTTCCGCACGAGGCGACCTGCCGGCTGCGCATGCGCCACCACATACGCACCGGCCGGCACCTCGCGCGTCCCCACCTTCGTCGGTGCCGTCGTCTGCCGGACGGCAATACCCTGCGTGGCCAGGTTGCGTGCCAGCGCGGTGGCGCGCGACGGGTCGTGCCCCGGCAGCAGCACATACTCGCGCGCCTGGCTCTGTTCACCTTCGGTGATGGCCGTCTGCCGGAACTCGAGGAAGTTGCGCAGCAGCCGCTCGCGGTTGCGCGCCGCAGTACGGGCCGTGACGATGGCGGCGTTGAAGTGATGCATCACGCCGTCGCGATACGTCATCACCGTGCCGTCGCGACGCGCAAAGGCCAGCGCCCGTGCCGAGGGCTGCTCGTAGGTCATGCCGATGGACCCGTGCGCCGTCGGCCACGAGTCGCCGTAGCCCGGATAGAACGCGTCGTACACGTCGCGGATGTAATACGACCATCCCCGCTGGTCGAACCGCTCGGCGTTCGCCCGTCCGAACATCTCGAGTGATGCCAGCTGCGACCGTGTGAGGT